>JAUMFR010000024.1:0-2029 GCA_032119755.1 Solirubrobacterales bacterium
TGGGGACCCCGATCGGCGCTGCGCCGTAAGGCGCGATGGTCAGGGTCGGATCGCGACGGGAGGGCGCGCCGTCGGCTCCGCGCGGCGCCCGACCTTCGATCTTGTCCAGTTCCGCCTTGGCGGCCTTCTCGCCCGCATCGGACTTGGGTCCGAGCTGGTCGAAGATGCCTCCGCTCGGTCCTTTCGCAGGGCCCTGAGCGGGCTTGCCGGCGTTCGGCTTGGCGCCTGGCTTCTGAGGCTTGCGCTTGCCCTCGAGGTTGTCGAGCGCGTCTTTGCAGTCGGGGTCTTCGAGGTCGAACAGCTCGTCGCGGTCGTTGTCGATCAGGTCGGCGCACTGAGGCAGCGCTCCGGCGGGGGCCTCGACGGAAACCCCGGAATCGGTGAACTCACCCGAGCTGGCGGTGCCCACTGCGACCACGGCGAACACGGCGCCGATCGCTGCGACCAGTTGGATTTTCCGACTCACCTTCATCAGTGCTCGATCAGACTCTCTTCCCTGTACTCGAATCGAGATTGACTCGTGCGAAACGCGCGTCCGCTCTCCTCACGAAACGCCTTCGGGGAGTATATGCCTGCGAGGGACTCGCAAGTACACTGGCCTTGCGGGTTAACCGCGCGTGAACGAAACGGGTCCGATTCTTTCGGCCGCGGGCGGCGCATCGCGCTAAGGTCCCGCATGTAAGTGACTGCTGAACAAAGCGACAACCTGAAGGACAGGATCTCCTCGCGTGGGGAGGAGGCCTTGGGCGAGGTCGCTCAGGCCCTGCTCGAGAACCCGGTCTTCAGCCAGATCCTCCAATCGGCATTCGGCGCCCGCGAGGCAGCCGGTCAAGTCACCGCTCAGGCTATGCGCAACGTCGGTTTCGCCACCCAGGCCGACCTCGAGCGCCTCGAGCGACGGGTGAGGGGAATCTCCGATCGGCTCGAAGCCGTCGAGGACCGGCTGGACGCTCTCGGTAAGTCGTCGGCCAAAGCCAAGACCGGCGCCGCCAAGACCAAGGCCAAGTCGACCAAGGCCAAGTCGACCAAGACGAAGTCTTCCTGAGCGAAGCGAAGGGCTATCGATGCCTCAACCTCTGCTCGAGGTTCAGGTAAGGGTTGCGAGAGCCGTTATGACCGCTTTGCCGATCCGGACCGACTCGGTCATCACCTGATCGTCACCGAGAGTCGTCCCTCCGTCGTCCGACTCGACCACCAGGTCGACGCAACCGACCGCTATCCCGACCCGCTGGCCCACTGCCACGAGAGCAGCGATCTGAAGGTCGGCCGCCGTCGCCTCCGAACCTGTCAGCGGATCGTTCGAGATCGACCCACCCGGGGAGAGCGGATCCTCTCCAGCGATCGTTGTCGGTGTACCCACAGCGGTTTCGATCAGGGCGACGGTCAGCTCCGGGTCGGGCTCGAGGACTTCACCTGCTCCGCCGGCCGAGAGCCCCGCGCTGACCCCGTCCAGGGCGAGGACACGCTCGGCGATCAGCACCTGCCCGACTTCGGGAGCGCCAGTGCCAGAGTCATCCCCAACTGCGACATCCGCTCGAGGTGACTTGAGGGCCCGGCAGGTGCCGATCCGAACCGCTCGTTCGACCCCGAGTCCAGCCAACTCGGCCAGCACCACGGCTCCACTCGCTGCACCGATCCCGGTGCTCTGGATGGTCAGGCCGTCGCCGTCCGGAGTCTGGCCGGTGTAGCCCCAGAGACCCCTCGCATGGTTCGACATCAACGGCTCGACCAGTAACTCCTGTGCGAGCGTCAGTGCTCTGGCCGGATCCCCCGGGAGCAACGCGTCGGACTCCATCGGGGCCCTCGGGTTGGGACGCAGGTGCTTCCTGCTCCTCGCGTCTTTGCTTCCGAGAGTCAAGATTCGATGATTCTAGGGAGCCTTGAACGCCACCAGTTCCGATACACTTGCGCGGCATCAGGGAGTTGGTTTTTTGTTTTCGGATCACCGCAACGTTCAGCATCCGCGGTGGTTAGACCACATAAGGGATCGCGCAGCGGCTCGAGTCGCTGCCGGAGAGAAAGGGAGAGG
>JAUMFR010000025.1:0-4496 GCA_032119755.1 Solirubrobacterales bacterium
CCTGTTTTGGTCAGGGAGAAGGCGCTTTTCGGCACCGGCTTCTTCCCGGGCGAGAGGGAGATGATCTACGAGATTCCTGCCGACGAGCTGTTCCTGGTCGGCACCTCCGAGGTGTCCCTCGCCTCGCTCCACGCCGACCAGATCGTCGAGGCCGCGGATCTGCCTATCCGTTACGCGGGCATCTCGACCTGCTTCCGGCGCGAGGCAGGAGCCGCTGGCAAGGACACACGCGGGATCTTCCGGGTCCACCAGTTCGACAAGGTCGAGATGTTCAGCTTCTGTGCCCCGCCCGCCTCCTCCGATGAGCAGAAGAAGATCCTCGCGATCCAGGAGGAGATCCTCGGTGGCCTCGGCATCCCGTATCGGGTCGTGGATATCCCGATCGGAGATCTGGGAGCACCTGCGTCACGGAAGTTCGACTGCGAGGGGTGGATCCCCAGCGAGCAGCGGTATCGCGAACTCACTTCCTGCTCGAACACCACCGACTACCAGGCCCGGCGCCTGGGAGCACGGTTCAGGCCCGACGGAGAGGCCAAGACCTCCCCCGAGCCGATGCACACCGTCAACGGCACAGCCGTGGCAGTCGGCCGGACCTTGATCGCGCTGATCGAAAACGGCCAGCAGGCTGACGGAAGTGTGGTCCTGCCCGAGGTGCTGGTGGGGGCCGGTGCGCCTGCGTCGATTCCTGCAGGTTGACCGGTTATTCGTCCTCGGGTTCCAGTTCCAGCGAAGCGGAGTTGATGCAGTAGCGCTGCCCGGTCGGATCAGGGCCGTCGTCGAATACGTGCCCGAGGTGGGCATCGCAGCGTGAGCAGAGGACCTCGGTTCGCTTCATGAACATGCTGTGGTCGGCTTCGGTCTCGACGGCCTCGTCGTCCATCGGTTCGTAGAAGCTCGGCCAGCCGGTCCCCGAGTCGTACTTCGTCTCCGAGGAGAAGAGCGGTTGCCCACACCCTGAGCACTTGTAGGTACCCGAGCGCTTCTCGTCCACGTACTCGCCGGTGAACGGCGCTTCGGTTCCCTTGCGGCGCAGGATCTCGTACTGCTCGGGGCTGAGCTGCTCGCGCCACTCCTCGTCGCTCTTCTCGATCTTCTTGCCGGTCACCTGCGGTTCAGGGTCGTCCTTTTCGCGACACACGGGCGAGCGCCTTCAGGCCGCCAGCCGTGAGGCGTTTTGGTACCACGAACTGGCGCCGACAGCCCGAGCCGCGACACATGTCGAGCCGAGCGAGGCGTTTCAGCAAGTATCTGCGAAGCGCCATCGCCTCGGGCTCTCGGTGCAGCGAGTAGACCTCGTACGGATCCCTCTTCAGGTGGTAGAGCTCGAGTTCGCCGGTCACGTAGCGGACGAGTTTCCAGTAGCCCGAGATGATGGCCTGGTGGTTTGGCAGGCGGGTGGTCTTGCTGCCCGCGACCACCACCTGCGGTCGCACCGGACGCCCCTTCTTGCGGAAGAACTCCTCGATCAGGATCGGCCTGTTCCAGAGGCGTCTGGGGTTTTCGGCCAGCGGGATCAGCGAGCGGCCGTCGAGGGTTCGGGTGGGAGAGGCTCCTGTCACATCCGCGATCGTTGCCGCCAGGTCCACGTTGGCGACCGGGCTGTGGTTCACTCGGCCTCGCTTGAGACCCGGTCCACGGATCAGCAGCGGAACCCGTGTCGCAGGCTCATAATGGCGTCCCTTGCCCTTGGTGATTTCGTGTTCGCCGCGGAAGAATCCGTTGTCCGAGGTGAAGAGGATGTAGGTCTCGTCCAGAACCCCTTCCGCCTGGAGGTTGTCGATCAGCTGCCCGATACCCTCATCGACCGCCCGCAGAGACTGCTGTCTCCGCTTGTTGCGGACCCGCAACTCCTTCTTGGTCTGGGCGGAGGTGATCCGCCCGCCCGAGCGGATGTAATAGGGCTTGTCGGAGATGTCGCGCTCCTCGGTGGAAGGGTTCTTGGGTGGGGGATCGGTCGGGGTCTTGATGTGTCTCAGGGCTGGCTGTGGGCCGACGGGCAGAGATGCGTCCTCGTGGGGTGCACGCTCGTCTATCACCGTGAAGAAGGGTTCGCCAGCGTCGATCGCAGCGTCGATCTTTTCGTCGGCCCAGTCGTGGATTACGTCGGTGAAGTAGTTGGTCTTGTCGATCTGCAGGAACTGGCCGAACGGTTCGGTCAGCGAACCGTTCTCGTTCATCACATAGCCGTAGAAATTCGCCGACGGGTACTGCGACCGGAAGACCGGCGAGAACCACTCGTTCCACCCTGCCGGGATGTCGGTTGTGCTCACTGCCGGGAACCCGTTGAGGAAGCGGCCGGTGTGGATGGTGCGGTAGCCCTCGGCCTGCAGCCAGGCGGGGAGGGTGGTGTCGTAGCGGACGTCGAACTCCGGATCCGAGCAGTAGACGACCTCGTCTCCGTTCGGATGACGAACGTTCGAGAGCACCTCGTGGTTGTGCGCGTACTGACCGCTCAAGAAGGTGGTGCGCGAGGGACACGAGAGGGGATAGCTCGCATACGAGCGGGCGAAGCGCACCCCGCGGTTCTCGATCATCGAGTGGGTGCGGGGCATCAGCCATTTGCCGTTCGGCTTCGCCATATAGTCGGCGAGGGTCTGGTCGTCGGTCATCACCACGACCACGTTCGGCTTCGTCGGCAGAGCAGACGCCGTCGGCGTCCGTGAGGTGCCCATCAGCATCATGCACAGCAACACGAGCGCGCCCAAGGCGAATCCCGCGATCAGCACGCTGCGCAGCCGGTGTCCTTTCGCGAAGGTGTAGGAGCCTCTGCTCACAGGCGGCAGTATAGGTAGGGGTATAGGCGGCTCACCTACTCTCAAACCCGCTTGCCGCCCGAACGGAGCGGAGGGGGAGGGATTCGAACCCTCGAGACGCCTATTAGACGCCTGCCGGTTTTCAAGACCGGTGCATTCAACCGCTCTGCCACCCCTCCAATCGGGAAGCCTAGCCGCACGCGGCCTCGCTCGCCGGTCGTGGCATCGCGCTTACAATCGCCCCTTGATAGATGGTTCGACCGCGGAGAGGTGGCTGAGCGGCTGAAAGCACTCGCCTGCTAAGCGAGTAGGGGGCGCAAGCTCTCTCGAGGGTTCGAATCCCTCCCTCTCCGCCTAGACTCGCATGCATCAAACAAGCGCCCGTAGCTCAGTTGGATAGAGCGTCGGTCTACGAAACCGAAGGTCACAGGTTCGAATCCTGTCGGGCGCGTTACTCGGGCTCCCTCAGTCGACCAATATCAGGCACGAATCGACCGACGCGGCGGGCATATGCGGCGTAAGGCTCGCCTTGGGTCCGCAGCAAGTAGGGCTCTTCGACGATTCGCACCTGTAGCTCGAGGGCGATGAGCAGCGCAAGGAGACCCGCGAAGGCAACGACTGACGGAACGATCGCGACCAGCCCGATTGTGACCAGCAACATCGCCGAGAAGATCGGGTTCCGCACCAAACCAAACAGCCCGCTCTCCACGAGATTCGTCCTCTCGCTCTCCTCCACTCCGACCCGCCACGACTCACCCATCTGGAACTGCGAGGCGAGTGTCAGGCCCAGACCGATCAGGAACACGACGATGCCTGTGATGTGGACGGCCGTCTCGTCCAGAGCCGCGATCGGTTCCACCGTCCCGGTCAGCGCAAGGACCGGCGCCAAGACTCCGATGACCAGAGCGAGAGCGAAGAGTCTCCCGGCGAACCACTCGGCGCTGCCTGGCCGCCCGCTTACTCCACGGAAGCCGGAATCGCCGGTACGGCGAAACTGAATCACCGTCCTCAGCCCGAAGGCGAGCACGAGGAAGATCGCGTAGCCGGCGAGCGCGACGTAAGGCATCCACTGATCCTACACCCGTGCTCTCGATCGCTATTTCAACCGCTCAAAGTAGACCCGCTCCAATAAGGCTGACAAGTCCCCCAAACCGTGCGGAGCAACTCCCAAGCGGACAGCCCCACGAAACCGAATGTCACAGGTTCGAATCTGAGTCGGGCGCGTTCTTCTATCCGCACCTCGCTCAGCCCCGTTCGTTCCCGCTCAGTCAGATGCCGCGACGACGACGAAGCATGTTGCGGCCGTCCCGCCGGAGCGCGTCGAACACTGCGCGGCGTGCACCGTAGGCGGGGTCGGGCTCCTTGCCCGCGCCCAGACGCTGGATCTGGTGCTGGGTCCACCACAGGTCGGCGGCCGAGTCGAGCTTCTTGATGCCGATCTTCTTCAGTTCGAAGTCAGAGCGAGCGGTGTCCGGCGATGAGAGGAGCACTTTCGGGAGTTCCGGTTGGAGTGCGAGCGGGCGGGCGAGACCGATCAGGTCGGTAGCGCCGCTGCCTATGGCCTCAGCCATGCCGGCACCGGTCCGGAAACCGCCAGTGACCATCAACGGCATGCTGGAGACGTTTCGCACCCGCTTGGCGAAGTCGAGAAAGAACGCTTCACGAAGCCGGGTGCTCTTCGAGAGACCGCCGTTGCTCATGGCCGGCGACTCGTAGGTGCCCCCTGAGATCTCCAAGAGGTCG
>JAUMFR010000026.1:0-947 GCA_032119755.1 Solirubrobacterales bacterium
CGGAACCCCACCGACCGCTCGGGTGCTGGCGGCACGACGCTGACCGCCGGAACGCAGTACGAGCTTGATCGGAAGATGGGCCGCATTCGTTTCCCCGTCGGCGGCGTGGCTGTCGCTAGCGATGAGATCGTGGTCAAGTGGGCAGTCCCTGCTAATCCGAACACCACCCTTCAGGACAGCAACCTTGAGATGGTCGCTGGCCTCGCGGTGTCCGGCAAGGCGGGTGTGCTGCGATTCATCCAGACCAACCCGGTCAGCGGCGACCACCAGACCGAGTACACCTTCCACTCCGTACTGCTGCGCCCGGATGGCGACTTCAACCTGCTGAGCGACGAGATCTCGACGATCACGCTGACCGGCACGGTCCAGTCGGTGGGCACCGCCCCGTACGGTGGCTCGAAGTTCGTGGACATCGTCACGAGCCGCGCCTACAGCACGTGATAGACTCTTCGCCCCCTAGCACTTCGCTAGGGGGCTTTTGAACCGGAGGAATAGATGAGCATTCCCACGTTTCTTTCAGACCGATCGGTGACCCTGCCGGTCGAGGGGCAGGACCACAAGTTCTACCCCGTAAGCGTCAAGACCGTCTTCAAGCTGAGAACGATCGGCAAGACCCTTGGCAAGGCCCTGCAAGCCTTGTTCTCTGGCGGCAAGGAAGACTCCTCGCAGAAGTCTTCGGAGATCGCCGAGACCGCGCCAGGTGGCGCGTACCAGAAGAACCTCTCGATCGACGCCATCTCGCCCGAACTCGCCGAGCTGCGCTACAAGCAGAAGCAGAAGGCCATCGAGGACCTGACGGACGCGATCCTGTCCGAGGACAGCAGCTTCCTGCTGGTCGATCTGGTCGTGGACAGCATGCGCGACGCAGGCTTCCCGAAGAACATGTCGACCGCCCAGAAGGCCGAGTGGTTGCAGAACTGCTCCGCCACGGCGATGGTCGAGATGGT
>JAUMFR010000026.1:1008-1533 GCA_032119755.1 Solirubrobacterales bacterium
GCCTCTTCTCCCCTTTGGGGAAGTGGGGGGAGACGGCCGTCTCCGCCCTGAAAAACAAGATCGGCGGCCAGACCACAAGCGAGCCTTCCGAGGCGACCCTGAAGATGCATACTGGGGGAGCCTAGAGTCCGCCGTAGCCACGCTCGTCGAGCTGGGCTACGACATCTGGTTCCTCCTCTCCCTTGATGTTCTTTCCTTCAACGACCTGGCAACCCTCGCCGTGAAAGCCCGCAACCGCACCATGATCGAGCAAGCGATCTCAATGCGGGTGGCCTTCAACGGCGACCAGAAGGCGTGGAAGGAATGGATGAAGGGCTACGAAGATCCCGATCTCAAGGCTTCCCAAGTCAAGGGAGCTGACGATTTCGCGAAGGCGTTCGGAGGAAGCTGATGGCAATTGATCGCGGCGGTCTTCAATACACGATCACCATCGACGGCAACTTTGCCGCCGCGCTGGGCAAGTTCCGTACGGAGCTGGACCAAGCCAAAGCGTCTTGGGCCAGCTTCCGCTCTTCGGTAAGTAAG
>JAUMFR010000027.1:0-3662 GCA_032119755.1 Solirubrobacterales bacterium
CAAGTACGGAGGAACGGAAATCACCATCGACGGCGAGGAACTTCTCGTCCTTCGCGAGTCAGACGTACTCGCCAAGGTCAGCTAGTCCCCGCCACTCAACAAGGAGGAACCAGAAGAAATGTCTTATAAGGAACTGAAGTACGACGAAGAAGCACGTGGAGCGCTGCAGGCTGGCGTAGATGCCGTGGCGAATGCGGTCAAGGTGACCCTCGGGCCAAAGGGCCGTTACGTGGTGCTCGACAAGAAGTTCGGCGCCCCCACGATCACCAATGACGGAGTGACGATCGCCCGCGAGATCGAAGTCGAGGACGTCTTCGAGAACCAGGGTGCCCAGCTCGTCCGTGAGGTCGCCACGGCGACCAACGACGTGGCCGGTGACGGCACCACGACAGCGACCCTGCTCGCCCAGACGATCGTTCGTCACGGCCTCCGCAACGTCGCGGCCGGAGCGAACCCGCTCGGCCTGCGCAAGGGGATCGAAATGGCCGTCGGACAGGTGGTAGAGCAGCTCGCCGCCAAACAGTCCAAGGAGATCTCCGGCAAGGAGCAGATCGCCCGCGTCGCCGAGATCTCGGCAGCTGATGAGGAGATCGGCAACATCATCGCCGATGCGATCGACAAGGTCGGCAAGGACGGTGTGGTGAACGTCGAAGAGGGCCAGACCTTCGGGATGGAGCTCGAGTTCACCGAGGGAATGCAGTTCGACAAGGGCTACATCTCCCCGTATATGGTCACCGACCAGGACCGGATGGAAGCGGTCCTGGAAGAGCCCTATGTGCTGATCGTCAACCAGAAGATCGGTTCGGTCAGGGATCTCCTCCCCGTGCTCGAGCAAGTGATGCAGGGTGGCAAGCCACTCCTGATCATCGCCGAGGACGTCGAGGGCGAGAGCCTCGCGACGCTGGTCGTTAACAAGCTCCGCGGCACCTTCACCGGTGTGGCGGTCAAGGCTCCGGGCTTCGGCGATCGCCGCAAGCGCATGCTGGAGGACATCGCGATCCTCACCGGTGCAGAGGTGATCACCGAGGAGATGGGTCTAAAGCTGGAGAACACCCAGCTCACCCAGCTCGGCTCCGCTCGTCGCGTGGTCGTCAGCAAGGACGACACCACGATCATCGACGGTGGCGGTGACAGCGACCAGATCAAGGGCCGGATCAAGCAGATCAAGTCCGAGGTGGAGAACACCGACTCCGACTTCGATCGCGAGAAGCTGCAGGAGCGCCTGGCCAAGCTGGCCGGCGGTGTTGCGGTGGTCAAGGTCGGTGCAGCCACCGAAACGGAGATGAAGGAGAAGAAGCACCGTGTCGAGGACGCCCTCCAGGCGACCCGTGCGGCGCTCGAAGAGGGGATCGTCCCTGGCGGCGGTGTTGCACTGCTGAACGCCCAGGATGCGGTCGACCTCGACTCCTACGACGACGACGACGAGCGCACCGGAGCATCGATAATCAAGCGGTCGCTCGAGGAGCCGATCCGCCAGATCGCTTCGAACTCAGGGTTCGAAGCATCGGTAGTGGTCGAGAAGGTAAGGGGCATGAAGGCTGGTGAAGGCCTGAATGCCGGGAACGGCGACTACGGAGATCTGATCAAGGCCGGTGTCATCGACCCGACCATGGTCACGCGCTCCGCGCTGCAGAATGCGGCCTCGATCGCCAAGAACATCCTCACCACCGAGGCGATAGTCGCCGAGCCGCCCGCGAAGGACGGCGGCGGCGGAGGCGGAATGCCCGGCGGAATGCCCGATATGGGCGGCATGATGTAGCCAGCCCTCGATTCTCGAGGGTCGGATTTCCAAGGACCCCGTCGCTGATGCGGCGGGGTCCTTTTCTTTGCCTCAGCCGGTCAACGGATTGACCGGAGTCGGCTCGAGGTCGAGGGCACGGAGATCCGACGAGCCTTTCTCCGACCAGAGCGAAACCGAGAGCATCTCCAGCTCTTCTGGGACAGGAAGTCTCCCCTCGCGGATGAACGGGGTGAGGAGACGCAGTTTTGCCTCGACCACCGGGAGTGGCAGACGCGCCGAGCGATGGTGCCTACGCATGGCGAGGCCTGCGAGATATGAGAACTGGGTGGTGTCCTGATCTCCTGCAATCTCGATCCTGCGAGGAAGTTGGGCGGAGTCAGTCGCACCGCGGGAGAGCACCGCGAACACAGCGGCAGCGACATCCTCGGCCGCCACCGGCTGGATGCGGGCGCGAAGTGTGCCCGAAGGAAGTGTCGTGACCGGCAGCACCGAGAGACCGGAGACGATCCTCTCCCAGATCGAATCCGGTGCGTGGATGGACGAGGGAGAGATCACCGTCGAGACGAGGTCCGACTCGAGGACATCCTTCTCGGCGGCTGCCTTCGAGCGCACGAAACGAGAAGCCGAGAGACCGTCTGCTCCGAGACAGGACATGTAGATGAACCTCTCGGCCCCACCGTGCTCGGCCGCGCGGAGCAGCCTGGCGGTAGCAAGGCCATTGATCTGCTCAATCGACCCGCCGCTTTGATCCTGATCGCGGAAGGTCGCAGCGAGGTGGACCACGGTGTCCACTCCACGTGTGGCATGCCGCAGCGAATTGGCGTCCGCCAGATCTCCAAGCACCAACTGGACATTGACGCGCGAAGCGCCGAGGTCCTGTGGATCACGCACCAACACGCGCAGGGAACGACCGGCTTCGATCAGGCGGGGCAGGAGTCGTGTGCCGACCGTTCCGGTTGCACCGGTCAAGAGGATCATCTCCTGTAAAGGTATCGGGGTGGCCGGGAGTCACCGTCGCGCGGGTCTGCGTAAAATGGACGCCTCGCCTATCGCAACCAAGTTGGCGCTCGAATACAACTCTTCACGACGAGGAAGGAACAGAGAAAGTGGCATACGTCATCGCCGAGCCATGCATCGGGACCAAAGACAACTCGTGCGTCGAGGTCTGTCCGGTGGACTGCATCCACCCGACTCCCGACGAGGCAGACCACAGCGAGGTCGAGCAGCTCTACATCGATCCGGACGAGTGCATCGACTGCGACGCGTGCGTCGAGGCCTGCCCGGTAGACGCGTGCTTCGCCGAGGATCAGCTCCCCTCGGAGTGGGCCAAGTACACCGAGATCAACGCGAACTACTACTCCTCCAAGAAGTAGACGGTAGCTCGGCGCGCTAGCCGGGTCCCGCTGGGCCGGAAACCGGCAGCTATTGGATGACCGGTAGCTCGGTGGCCCCCGGCCCGGGGGTCTTCGGACCCCGAGGTGGATCGCCCGATACCGGCGCAGACATCATCGGTAAATCCTCCGGCGTCATTGCGAGTATTCCCCGCGCAGCCTGACGAATCGCCTGGGCCGCAGGGGCATCTGGCTTGTCGACCACCAGCGGCCGGCCCTCGTCTGCCCCCTCACGGAGATCGGTCTCGAGCGGAACTTTTGCAAGGAGGGGAACATCGATCTCCTCCGCCAGTATCTGACCACCGCCCTCCCCGAAGATCGCAACCCGTTCTCCGTCCGGAGACTGGAAGGCAGACATGTTCTCGATCACTCCGACCACTTCGAGATCGACCTTCTGAGCCATATCGGCCGAGCGCCGGGCGACGGACTGAGCCGCAGGCTGCGGGGTCGTCACGAGCACGAATTTGGCTTGAGGCAGCAGCTGGGCGAGACTCATCGAGACGTCTCCGGTACCCGGGGGCAGGTCGAGC
>JAUMFR010000028.1:0-4929 GCA_032119755.1 Solirubrobacterales bacterium
GAGTTCCGCGGTCAGAGGGGGAGAGGTCGCGACACCATCCCCGAGCGGTCGCACGAGCACCCCGCGGTCGCGGACCAACTTGGCCAGTTCGACCGGCGCGGAGGGACGATCGGCGAGCAGATCCGGGTCGAGGCCGACCGCCGCCAGCAGCCCGACACCACCGCGAACCTCGCCCACGGCGTCATGGCCATCCAATGCGCTGAAGGCATCGAAGAAGATCTTCTCGTTCTCGAGCACCTTCTCGAGCAGCCCCTCGCGTTCCATGATCTCGATGTTCTTCAGGGCAGCGGCGCAGCAGGTGGAGTGGCCAGCGTAGGTCTGACCGTGACGGAAGGGTGGATCCGACGGGTCGTCCCAGAACGGTCCGGTCAGGCTCTCGTTGATCAACACCCCGCCGAGCGGGAGGTACCCGCTGGTCACCCCCTTGGCGAAGGTGACCATGTCCGGTTCGATGTCCCAGCGCTCGAACCCGAACCAGGTTCCGAGCCGCCCGAAGCCACAGATCACCGAGTCGATCACCAGCAGGATCCCGTGGCGCTTGCAGATCTCTCCTATCGCCTCGATGTAGCCCTCGCTCGGCGGATGGACTCCTCCCGCGCCGATCACCGGCTCGCAGAAGAAAGCGGCAACCGTCTCGGGCCCGAGCCGTTCGATTTCGGACTCGAGGGCCTGGATGTCGTGATGCGCCGCGCGGGCGGTCTCTTCCATCAGCGGCCCGAGGCCCTCGCGGTTCGGCTCGATCCCGGCGATAGCGGTCCCGAATCCGTGAGTACCGTGGTAGCCCTGGGTTCGGCTGAGCAGGTGTACCCGCTCCGGCTCTCCCGAGAGTTGCCAGTACCGCCTGGCGAGTTTGGCGGCGGTATCGATTGCATCGCCGCCGCCAGCGCCCAGGAAGACTTTTGCCTCTCCCATCCGACCCTCGGAGAGGTCGACCAACCTGTCGCAGAGCTGCAGGACCGTCGGGTTCGCCAGATCACCGAAGGCGGAGTACGCCTCCATCTTCTCCATCTGGTCGTGGATGGCGTCGGCCATCTCGGATCGACCGTGGCCGATGTTCGAATACCAGAGACTCGCGGTGCCATCGAGATAGCGGTGGCCGTCGGTATCCCAGACCCACACGTCGTCTGCCCGCTCGATCACGAATTCGTGTCCGTCGACCGCACCCATCGGCGCGAACGGGTGCCAGAAGTTGGTCTTCGTCGGTGGGTTGCTCATGGATGGCTGATTCTGCCACTCACCTGCGTCAGGCGAAGGCCAACAACCACTTCAGAGGTGCTTACCTACCCGGCAGTGCCGAAGCGCAAACGTGAGAAGTCACCCACCGAGGTCTACAGCGACGACGAAGGTAACCAGCTCGTGCTGCGGCGGACCCTGTCTCGGCAGACGATCTCGAAGATCTCGTCCGGGCCTGCACACGCCGCCGACACTGCAGACGACGTCTGGCGACGACGCTACGAGATGCTCTTCGAACATCTCGTGGTCGACTGGGTGATCGCCGGTCTGCCGCTGGAGGATCAGGCCATGTTGCTGGGACGGTTCCGTATGGCCTCACCCGCAGAGCAGGAGTGGGTGCGTCAGACGATCGATCAGCATCTCGCCCTTTTCATTCCCGAGGCGCTCGAGAGCTAGTCACCGAACCCGTGCTGCCCGAGCCACGCCAACTGCAACTGCTCACCTACGAGTACCCCGCGGACATGCTCGAGCGCCGCGGCCCTCACCGGGAGGCGCATCTCGCCCAGGTGGCCGAGTGGGAAGCGGAAGGAAAGATCCTCATGGCAGGGGCCACGGGTGACCCTCCCACAGGTGCCGTCCTCGTCTTCGACTGCCCGCCAGAGGAGGTGGAGGCGTACGCCGACTCCGATCCCTATTTCGTGGCAGGACTGGTTCTATCTCGTCGGATCGAACCTCTGGCCGCAGTGGCCCTTCCGGGCTGAGGCACACGGGGTTCGGCGGGCCATCGCTTCGGCGGTCGAACGACTGCATGACCTCTTCTTGCCGATGGCAGGTATCCGTCTAGAATCGCGCAGGTGGCTGGAGAGTCCAAGGTAGAGGGCCGAAGCGATGGCCGCACCATCTGGTTGATCAGTCCCGTCTACCTCGACAGTGAGTGTTACCTGCGGTTGCACCGGCAGTTGAACGAAGTCCTCGACGCAGACCCGAGGTTCTCGGCCTTCCGTCGGCGTTTCGTGGTCTTGGACGACAGTGCCGGAAGAGACCCCGAGATCCCCCGGCTCCAATCACTTGCCGACCTCGACACACTCACCCCTCCCTTCAATCTCGGCCACCAGCGGGGCCTCGTATATGCGGTTCGCTCGATGGCGAGTGAGATGTCCGATGAGGATCTGGTGGTCACCTTGGACGCCGACGGAGAGGACAAGCCCGAGGACGTGCCCAAGCTCCTCGCCGCGCTCGAGGACCCTCCCGTCGAGGTATCGGAGGTCGTGCTCGCCCGTCGAACCTCGCGCCGGAGCGCCACCTTCCTCTTCCGCGCCCTATACCCACTGTTCCGTTTCGTGTTCAGGGCTGTGACCGGTGTCTGGGTGAGCACGGGCAACTTCGCCGCCTTCACGGGGCTCACGGCAAAGCGGCTCCTGCTCCACCCTTCCTTCGACACCTGTTACTCGTCGAGCCTGATCGCCATGGACTGCCCGCGGCAATTCATCGACTGCGATCGCGGCGAGAGATACCTCGGCAAGTCTCGTATGGGTTACTCCAAGCTCTCGCTTCACGCGCTCAGGATGCTGATGCCCTTCACCGAGCGCATCGCACGACGCACTCTCCTGCTCTTCCTCACGATCCTGATGCTTGCGGTGGTGATCTCGGTGGTGGTCTTGGCCATCCGTCTGTTCACCGACAGTGCGATCCCCGGCTGGGCTACCTACACGCTGTTGGCTCTCGGGATCGTGATCCTCGTCTCGTTGGGGAACCTCCTGATCCTCTTCACAGTCTTCTCGCACTCCCGGGCGATCTCACTCTCCAATCTCGAATCGCTCGGCGCGCCAAGAGAACGAGGGGCCGATGGCGGGTAACGCGGCATCTGGCGAGCGCCCGCTTTCAGGGCGGGTCTCGCCGGGTGTCTGGGTTGGTTCGATCCTCACGGGGGTGATCGTGGCTGCGGTGATCCTCCGCATCCCGTCGATGGGCGATTCGATCTACATGGACGAGTTGTCCACCTACTTCGTGGTCGGATACGACTTCGCCGGGATGATCTCCCAGATAGAGAGTCCCCAGGAGTGGACCCCTCCTCTGTATTTCATCCTCGCGTGGATCTCCTCCAAACTCGGACCGGATCCCTGGCTGCTGAGGTTGCCGTCGCTACTCGCCGGAATCCTCACCGTTCCGTTGACCTACGTACTCGGAGCACTGACGGTCGGCAGGCGGGCTGCGCTGCTCGGTTCGGCCCTCGTGGCACTGAGCCCCCTGATGGTCGCGTTCTCGACCGAGGCTCGGGCCTACGCACTCATGGGCCTCCTGGTTCTCTGCTCCACCATCGCTCTGGTGCTGGCGCTGCGACGCCCTTCGCCCGGTTGGTGGCTCCTCTATTCGATCTGCCTCGCTGCCGCGATGTACACCCATTACTCGGCGCTGTTCGTCCTCGCCGGGCAGACCATCTGGGCACTCGTCTCATTCCCGCAGGCGAGGCGGTCGATCGCGCTGTCGACCTTGCTCGCTGCGCTTCTCTGGCTTCCCTGGCTGGGTGGGTATCTGGACGACGCAGGCAATCCGTCGGTGGACATAATCGGCTACCTGCACCCGTTCAGTCCCTATGCCGCGGGTCAGGACCTGCTCCAGGCAGTGTTCGGCTCAGGTTCGCTCCCTGCTCGGCCTCCCAACCTCCCGGGCCCCGTGCCCCTAGTTCTCTTTGCGGTGGGGATCACGATCGCCATTTCATCGCTGGTCGCGTCAGGGGTCTCCGGGTTGCGCCGAATCGGGAAGTTCGGGGTCCTGGTCGTAGTGCTCGCGGTTTCCGCTCCGGTCGGTGCTGCGGTCAGCAGTCTGCTCGGTCCCGACACCTTCCTTCCGCGCACCCTCCTGCCGTCGTTTCCCGGCTTCTCCCTGATGTTGGGCATGCTCGTGTTCATGTGCAGACGTCCCCTCGCACTTACAGCGACAGCATGTCTGCTTGTTGCGTCGCTGTGGGCGTCAGTCGTCAGCCTCTCTCCCTCGAATCGTCGGGCCGATATGGGCCAGGTGCTTGCATTCGTCGATCGCTACGGGTCGGACCGGGACCCGATAGTGGACTGCTCTGCTCCCAGCGGGGCCAGTCCGTGGCAGGCTCTCGATCTCGAACTGGGGCCCGGCACGGCGAGGAGCGAGAAGCAGCCGGTCCTGCGGCTCTGCATGCCGAGTTTCCGGGATTCCTACGAGGTACGCCGGCTCGGCGGCCCCGGGCAATTCGCACTGGACTGGAACGGGTCGATTCCGCGACCGCGTGACATCGCGGAACGAGCGGTACGGGCTGCCATTGACGATCGGATCTTCGTAATCGTGATGGGAGAGAACCACAGGTCCCCGAGCCCGACTCCGGCCTTCGGGTCTGTCGGACGTTTCCTGCGGGCCCTGCCCGATGGCTACCGAATCGCCCACACTCAGGTGCAGCGGAGTACCGGCGGGCTGGGGCCGACCGTCTACGAGATCGTGTTGCCACGGGATTCTCGCTGATGCCGGAAGCCCCGGTCAGGAACAGTTCGAGGTCCATCGTCGCCTCAGACGGTCTTCTAATCGGTTCGGCGCTTCTGGTTGCCTGCGTCGCTGGGCTGCTCTTCCGCCTGCCGCTCCTCGGTGACTCCCTGTTCGCAGACGAGCTCTCGACCTACTTCGTGGTCCGTGACGACTTCCGCGGAATGCTCGTCCAGGTCGCCGGTCCACAGGAGTGGACGCCGCCTCTCTACTTCGCCATCGCATGGCTCTTTTCCAAGTTGGGCTCTG
>JAUMFR010000028.1:4939-5475 GCA_032119755.1 Solirubrobacterales bacterium
TCCTCAGGCTGCCCTCCCTGCTGGCCGGGGTCGCGACCATCCCGCTGGTCTACGTCCTCGGCTCGATGACGGTGGGCAGGAAGGCCGGCATGGTCGGAGCAGCCCTCGTCGCGTTCAGCCCCCTGATGATCTTCTACTCCACCGAGGCTCGCGGCTATGCCCTGCTCGCGCTCTTGGTCCTCTGTTCGACGATCGCGCTGCTGGTCGCCCTGGAGCGCGGTACCGCCCGATGGTGGGTGTTGTACGCGGTGCTGATGGCCGCATCGATGTACACGCACTACACCTGCGCGTTCATCCTCGCCGGACAGACTGCTTGGGCTCTGGCCGTCTACCCGCGGAGTCGCAGGGCGATCGGCCTCTCGGTCCTCCTGGCAGCGGTTCTCTGGAGTCCCTGGCTGGGCCAATATCTGGCCGACGCGACCAATCCCAACGTGGACTTCATCAGGACCCTCTCCGACTTCAGCTTCACGGGTGTGCTGAACGACTTGGTCCGCTACTCGGTCGGTGATTCGATCTCGTCTCCGGTCGAGGTGCCG
>JAUMFR010000029.1:0-3380 GCA_032119755.1 Solirubrobacterales bacterium
ATGAAGGACTGGTTGACACCGGTGCCGTCCAGGTTGGCGCGGCCGATGGTGTCGTTGTCGTTGGCCCAATAGATGTGGTTGCCGTTGACCGCGACTCCCTCGGGAAAGCCAGTGACGCTGATGAGTTCTCCATCTGGGCTCGGCGGGGTAAGGCTTGGGATTTCGGTGCCGTCGAGATTGGCGCGGCTGATGTTGTTTTGCCTAGCCCAGTAGATGTGGTTGCGGTCGACCGCAATGCCGGCCAGAGAGTTGCTGAAGTCTGGGTAGCTGAAGGTCAGGTTGACACCGGTGCCGTCCAGGTTGGCGCGGCCGATGGAGTCGGTGACGCCGTCGGTCCAGTAGATGTAGGCGTTGGCCGCCGGTGCCGAAGCACCAAGGGCAGCCAGGGCGAGGACAGAGGCGAGAGCGAGGCGACTCCTGCGGAACATTTTGTCTCCTTCGTTGAGCTTGTGTGCGCGGCGCTCAGAGACGGGGGTGTGTTGCCCTCCTTACAAGCAAAGATATCAGACAGGCCCTGCGGTGTTGGCCGTATTCAGTTGTGCTGGCGGCCAACCAGCCGGTAACCACCCGAGTTGGGTGGGCGGCAACCTAGAATCGGTCGCGATGCCAGACCAGCAGAAGAAGACCAAGAAGAAGGGCGCGACAAAGCGCTCGGCGAAGGCTCCAGCGAACTCCGCAAACGGCAATCCAAACGGCGCCCAGACCGCCAAACCGAAAGCGTCTGCCTCCAAGCCGCGCCGCAGGGCACCGAGAGCGAAGGGCCTCGAGTCATTCGATCCGGCCACCGGTGAACTGCTGGGAACGGTTCCCACAATCGGCCCGACGGCTGTCGATTCGGTGGTGGGCGAGGTCTCGGAGCTTCAAGGTTTTTGGGCGCAGGGCAAGCCGATCGTGGAGAGCTACACGATGGAGTTGATCCCGAGCGTCGACGGTCTGCGCTGGATCGCCGACGAGGGCCAACGCCTGCTGGCCGACGAGAAGATCCCGATGCGCAGCGCTCTGTTTGCCAGCAAGTCGGCGAAGTTCGCATTCGAGCCGGTGGGAGTGATCGGCGTGATCGCTCCGTGGAACTACCCATGGTCGATCCCGCTCACCGAAGTCGCGATCGCTCTGATGGCAGGAAACGGAGTGGTCCTCAAACCCGCGAGCCTCACTCCGCTGATCGGCGAGGAGGTGCGGAGGGTGTTCGAACGGGCGGGTCTGCCGCAGGGGCTCGTGAGGACCGTCCACGGCGGTGGCAGGATCGGCGACGCGCTGGTCAAGTCGAAGGCCGAGAAGATCTTCTTCACCGGATCAGTCGAGGTGGGCCGAAAGGTCGGAGTCGAAGCCGCAAAGCGGCTGAAGGGAGCGGTGCTGGAGCTGGGCGGCAAGGATCCGATGATCGTCTGCTCCGATGCCGACCTGAATCACACCGTCCCGGGTGCCATCTGGGGAGCGTTCGCCAACGGAGGACAGACTTGCGCCGGGATCGAGCGAGCGTACGTGGTCGAGTCGGTGGCGGATCGATTCATCGAAGGCGTGGTCGCAAAAGCACAGGCCATGCGTGTCGGCAACCCGATGTCGTGGGATACAGAGATAGGCCCGATGACCTCGGAGGACCAGGCCGATCTGGTCGAGGAACTGATTGCCGACGCAGTCGCTCGAGGGGCCGAGATGCGCTGCGGAGGGGCGAGAGAGGTGGCAGGGTTCAGCGGAAGGTTCATCGCCCCCACCGTGCTGACGGGAGTCACCCACGAGATGCGGATCATGAAGGAGGAGATATTCGGACCGGTCCTGCCGATCATCAGGGTCGCCGACGAGGCCGAGGCCCTGCGGCTCGCAAACGACTCGGAGTTCGGGCTAGGGGCATCGGTCTGGACCCGCGATCGCGAGAGGGGCGAAAGGATCGCGCGGCAGCTCGAAGCCGGGATGGCCTGGATCAACGACCACGCCTTCACCCACGGTGCCTGTCAGTGCGCCTGGAGCGGGGTCAAAGACTCTGGTGTGGGTATCTCGCACTCGAAGTTCGGCTTCTACGAGTGCGTGAACGTCAAGACGATCACCTACGAGCCCGGGCTTACCCGGGACTTCTGGTGGCACCCTTACGACGAGACCCTTGGCAAGGCTGTGCGGGCGAGCGGAAAGATCCTCTACGGATCACCGACCGAGCGCCGCAGCGCCCTACGCAGCGGCCTCGGTTCGCTGATCGAGGTCGGTCGCCGCACCCTGCGCGGCTGATCGGGCCCACCCCGCCTATTCGGCTGGCGGTACCTTCACCTGTATGTCCCTGACCTCGCGATCAGATACCGGTGGTGGCTCGCCAGCGCCCGCCCTCGTACTGGATGGACTGCGACGTGACTTCGGCGACCGCCCGGGCTTGCCGCCCGTAGACGCCACGGTCGCTGCCGGTGAGACTCTGGCCGTACTGGGTCCGAACGGTTCGGGGAAATCCACCCTGCTGCGGATCCTCGCTGGTCTGCTGCGCCCGACTCACGGTGAAGCCCGCGTGCTCGATGCGGAGATACCGAAGGAGACCTGGAAGATACGGGGAAAGGTCGGCTATCTCGGACACGAGCCGTTGCTGTATCGGGATCTCAACGCGCGCGAGAACCTCGCCTTCGCGGCTCGACTCCACGGCCTGGACGACGCCGAAGCGAAGATCGAAAGGCTGCTGGGTGACGCCGCGCTGGAGGCGGTCGCGGATCGCAGGGTGATCGAACTGTCGGCCGGCTTGACACAGCGGGTCGCTGCCTGCCGGGCGGTGCTGCACGACCCGGACCTGCTCGTACTCGACGAACCCGAGGCAAACCTCGACGACGAGTCGAGGGAAAGGCTCGAGAGGATCTTCTCCCGAAGCGGACGGACACGGGTGATCGCAAGCCACGATCGGGATCGACTCAGATCTATCTCCGATCAGACCTTGGAGCTCGGATGAGCGGCTTGCTGGCGATACTCGGCAAGGATCTGAAAATCGAGCTGCGTGCATGGCGCTCGCTCGCACCGATGGCGCTCTTCTCGGCGACCGTGTTCGTGATCTTCCGATTCGCACTCGACCGCGAGCGGCTCGAGGGAGGAATCGCCGCCGGTGTACTCGTCACGACCCTGCTGTTCGCGTCCCTGCTCGCAATCAACCGGATCTTCATCAGCGAGCGCGAGGAGGGAGGATTCGACCTGATCCGGCTCTCGCCGTGCGACCCCAGCATGATGTTCCTCGCGAAGACAGCCGCGCTGACCATCTACCTGATCCTGCTCGAACTGATCGCGGTGCCCCTGTTCGCTCTCTTCTTCCTCGACTCGGCCGAGGCGCTTCCAGCACTCGCACCTGTACTCATACTCGCCGCGCTTGGTCTCGCGGCTGTAGGAGCCTTGGTCTCGACCATCGCGACCATGTCGTCGGCCAG
>JAUMFR010000029.1:3448-4761 GCA_032119755.1 Solirubrobacterales bacterium
TCCCCCGTTCTCGAGGCGGGGGGTCCCGGGTTCGAGCGTTACGGCACATGGCTTGCAGTTCTGGGGCTCTACGATGTGATCTTCTGCGCAATCGGTTTCGCCGTCTTCGACTACCTGCTCGATGAGTAGGCACCTTCAACCACCAGATCAGGAGTACAACGAGACCTTGAAAGCCCGACTCACCTCCGCACCCACCCTCGTGACAGCCGCGGCCGTGGTCATAACGGCGGGCTTCGGGATGGTCTTCTTCTACGCCCCGCTGGATGCGGATCAGGGCTTCATCCAGAAGATCTTCTACCTCCACGTGCCTCTTGCCATCTGGGCGCTGCTGGGGTTCATCATCGCCGGGATCTACGGAATCAAGTACCTGAGGACCAACGATCCCTCCCACGACGCTCGCTCATACGTGCTCATCCACCAATCGGTCATCTTCGCCACGACGGTCCTGATCACCGGGTCGATCTGGGCCAAGGCCGCATGGGGCAAGTGGTGGATCTGGGACGAGCCGACCCTGGTCAGCTTCCTGATCATCTTCCTGCTCTACGCCACCTACTACCCACTGCGCTACTCGATCGAGGACCGTGAACGTCAGGCACGCTACGCCTCGGTCTTCGCGATCGTCGCCGGAGCCTTCGTGCCACTCAACTTCATGGCCGTGCGACTGGCCGAGAGCCTGATCCACCCGCGCACATTCGCGACCGCGGAGGGCGGTCTGCCCGGTTCGATGGCGCTCACCTTCCTGGTCTGCTTCGTCGGGCTGGGCTTGATGTTCTTCGCGTTGATCAAATTCGAGCTCGAGGCAAAACGCACCGCTGCCGAACTGAGCAAGCTGGAACGACAGCTCGCGCCCGACTACGAGGCACCGTACCGGCGCACCGCCGCGCCGACCGATCTGGGAGCGAGTGTGAGCATGGAAGCCAACCGACCAGACCGCGGAAGCCTCTGATGCCTGCGCTGCCGCTCGACGAGGCCGGGAAGTACGTGGCCGCTGCGTACATCGTGTTCCTCGCCATGACACTGATCTACGTGGCGATCATCGCGGCGAAGGTCCAGAGGATCCAGAAGAGGATCAGCGCGCTCGTCCAGTCGGGGCGAGACCGAGATCAAGGTGACTGATGAGCATCCTGCTGGCACTCGGCTGCTCCCACCGCACCGCGGGGATAGATCTCCGCGAGCGTCTCGCTCTGCCTGAGGGCAGGGCCGCAAGCCTGCTTCGGGCGCTGGTCTCGGAGGAGGGAATCAGCGAGGCAGCCGCGATCTCGACCTGCAACCGCACCGAGCTCTATCTGGTCGCTGCTGACTCGGTGGATGCC
>JAUMFR010000030.1:0-20857 GCA_032119755.1 Solirubrobacterales bacterium
TCTCTATTTGCTCTCGTACAGCAACTCCTGAGGTCCTGCGAAGTCATTGCTCGAGCCGCTGCATCGCAGCGGCCAGCCGCCGAGCCTCGAGGCCGTCGCTCGGCAGGACCACCACCACCTGACCAGCGCGGTAACAGGTGAGGTCGGCTGCGGCGAGACAGCGGGTCCATCCTCCTCTGGCCATCTCGTCGGACCCGAAGACCTCGAGGGTTCCCCGGGCCTCCACGCTCGTCGAATCGACCGGAGGGATCCTGAAGTCGTAGACGGTCACACCCTCCTGCTCCGAGCGGAGTTCCCTGCCGACCTGCATCTGGACGCCCTGTTCTCGGATTCTCTCGGCGAACGACTCGGCGTCCATCCCTCCGCATCCTGCGACGAGCAGGCCGAGAGACGCAATGGCAGAGGCGACGACTCCGCCGAGCTTCATCCTGTGAGCCCCCGGGCGATCAGTCGAGCGTCGTCGATAAGCATCGTCGAGTAGCCACCTCGGCCGGGTGACTCCACCCTGAGACCCAGGATCAGGCGCACCCCGGTTCGTTCGGCGATGCCACGAAGGATGGCCGTGTTCGAATCCGCCTCTGGGAAGACCGCTGGAACACCCGTTCTCTCGATCGTGCTCTCGACCTCGTCGATCGAGGCGGCCGTCACCTCCGCCTCCGGGCCGCTGGCCGGGAACGGGGTAGCCACGACCGCGAATTCGAATCCCTGGGCGAAGTAGGCAAGCGAGTCGTGGGAGGTAACCAGTTCGCGGTTTTCCGGCGGCACGACCGAGAGGATCCTCGTCATTCGCTCGCCAAGTGATTCGAGTTCATCGGCGTAGCTCGCGGCTCTGGCTCGAAATCCCGCGGCTCCATCGGGACCTATCTGGGTCAGCGCCTTGGCGATCGATGGCAAGGCCTTCGCTACCCGCTCCGGATTCATCCATACGTGTGGATCCGGTTGTCCTCCAGACTCGGAACGGATCAGGGGCCCTACATGGTCGATCAACTCGTACGGCTCATTGGAAAGTTGATCGAGAGAGAGCCCCGCCTCCAGCCCGCCCCCGTTGGCGATGACCAGATCCGCATCTTCGAGCAGAGCTCGTTCCTTTGCGGAGAGTTGAAAATCGTGCGGGCTGGCGCCATCGGGAATGAGTTGCGACACCTCCACGTCCGGTCCTGCGACCCGCTGCGTGACCTCGGCGAGTATCGAGGTGGTTGCCACCACCTGGCCCTTCGGGCCCTCCGAGGAGCCGCAGCCGGTCGCGAGCATGCCCAAGGCCATCGCAATCAGTACGCTCGCGCCGAGTCTCCTCATGTTCGTCCACCTTTGATCAGCGCAACCAAGAAGAAGGAAGTGACGGCGACGAGCACGATCGAGGCTCCTGCGGCGAGGTCGAGATGCCACGAGAGCAGCAGTCCGATCGGAGCGCTGAGAACCGAGATACCGGCAGCGACCAGCATCATTCCCGGGAGTCGTTTCGCGACGATCGCTCCTGCGGCAGGGGGGGCGAGCAGCATTCCGAGGACGAGCAGCGCCCCAACCACGAGGAACCCCGCCACTACAGCGACGGTGATCAGAGTGAGCAAAGCGGCTTCGATCCACGCGACCTTGAATCCCAGAGCGGCAGCTCGCTTGGGGTCGAAGGAGAGAAGCAGCAGCGGCCTGTAGAGGACGGCAACCGCTGCGAGGATCGCAAGGCACGCGATCGCCGACGCGGTCATCTCACCGGGGCCCGCCGCGAGTACGTCGCCGAACAGGAACGAGTTGAGGTCGATGGCATAGCCCTCGACCCGGGAGATCAGGACGACACCGAGGGAGAGCATGAAGACGAAAGCAACCGCAGCGGCGGTGTCCGCATTCAAACGCGAGCGGCGAAGGATGACACCCGTTCCGGCCGCTGTGGCCAACCCCGCGATCAGAGCACCGATCGTGATCGCTAGTCGGTCGGGCTCCAGGCCGTCCCGATTGGCGGTGATCATGAATGCGACTGCCACTCCAGGCAGGACGCCGTGGGCGAGGCTGTCGGCCATTAGGGCGAGCCCGCGCAAGACCACGAACGAGCCGACGACAGCGCAGATGATCCCGACCAGTGAGGCCGTTACCGCTGCCTGCCATACGAACTCTTGGCTGAAGGGATCGGTGAAGAACTCCATGGTTTCAGCCCGCTCCGTGGTGGTGATGCGCGGTGTCGACGATGAAGTCGCCAACTCGGGCGATTCGCCCGGCGAACGTCTCCGTGAGAACGGACTCGGTAAGCGTGGTTGCAGCGGGACCGAACGCGACCACTTTGCTGTTGAGGGCCACGACGAGGTCATAGTCGCGAGCTGAGCTTTCGAGATCGTGCGTGGTGACGAGGACGGTCCTCCCGCCATCTCGCCAATCCGAGATCAGATCCCTGATCGCCTGGACGGTAGGAGCGTCGACACCGGCGAAGGGCTCGTCGAGGCAGATAAGGTGCGCATCCTGCGCCGCAACCTGAGCCAGTAGGGCGCGCCGGCGCTGTCCTCCCGAAAGGGTCCCGAACCTCTCCGATGCAAACGGAGTGACCTCGAGCCTCTCCATGGCCCGGTCGACCAGTTCCCGGTCCCTGTCGGTCGCCCGACCGAGCAGCCCGAGCGATCCGTAGCGCCCCATCCGAACCACATCCGAGGCGGTCGCAGGGAACATCGGGTCGACGGAGAGCTCCTGTGGAACCAGCGCGATCGGTTCACTCTCGATTTGGACCGAACCCGAGTCGGGTCTCACCAGTCCCGCAAGGGCATCGAGGAGGGTCGTCTTGCCGGCCCCGTTGGGACCGAGGATCGCCACGCTGCTGCCCCGGGGGAATTCCAGGTCGACGCCATCCAGAGCCTTACCGGATGGGTAGGTGACGGTCAGGCTTCGTGTAGACGCGGCGGGCGATTTGCCAGTGGTCGAGGGCATGTCAATAATGATAATCAATATCATCTAAGACCGTTAGAATGTCCAGCATGGCCTCCAAAACCGGAACCCCGAGTCCGCCTGGCACACCGTGGCGTGAGATCGCTTTGGAATCCCTCTCCGGGGCCGGCCTCAGGGCAGGAGTTGCAAGGACTCGCGTCGTCGAAGAGATGGCGACGCAGGGGTGTTGCAGATCAGCCCAGGAGATACACGACGCCCTGCGCAGCGAGGGCGGACCCGTCGGTGTGGCAAGTGTGTACCGGGCTCTCGAAGCCCTGGAGGGCCTCGGACTCGTACAGAAGACAGACCTCGGAAACGGGATCAGGATGTATGAGCCGGTGATCCCGGGCGGCGATCACCACCACCACCTCGTCTGTGAGAGATGCGGGAGGATCACCCCGTTCGAGGACGAGAGGCTCGAACGGGCGATTCACGATCTGGCTGACCGTCGTAAGCACACCGCCACCGTTCATGAAGTCGTGATCCGGGGAACCTGCTCCAGCTGTCGAGGTTAGGTACTCGCCGGTCGCTCAGACGAGGATCTCGGCGAGGCGGTTCCCGAGTGCATCCGAGACTTGCTCCCTGACGGGGCCGTCGGAGAGCCGTTCGACGAGGGACTCCAGGAAACCCTCGATCACGACCTTGCGGGCGCTCTCTTCAGGGAGGCCTCGCGAGCGCAGGTAATAGAGCTGTTCGGGATCGAGCTGTGCGACAGCGGCAGCGTGGGTGCACCGTACGTCGTCTGCCTCGATCTCCAGGCCGGGGATCGCGTCGGAGTGGGCCTCCCGCGAGAGCAGGAGGTTGCGGCTCTCCTGGAAGGCGTCGGTCTGCTGCGCGCCCGGCTCGACTTGGATCATCCCGCGCCAGACCGAGGTCGCGGTGTCGGCCAAAACTCCCCGGAAGGCCAGATCGGAGGTGGTGGAGGGGGCGCCGTGGACCTGGGTGGTGTCGAAGTCGAGGTGCTGGGATCCATTCCCTGCGTAAGCGCCGGTCACTCTGGCATCTGAGCCCTGCCCCGCAAGCCGCGTATCCATCCGAACCTTTCCGCCCCCACCACCGAAGCCGAGGGAGACCCAGTCCAGCGACCCTTCGCGTTCGACCTCCGCCCGCTGGCTGGCAAATACCCAACCCGATTCGGTGAGATTCTGGGCATTGACGTATCGGAGGTTCGCAGCGGGGCCGACGAATATCTCGGTCACGGTGTTGAAGATCGTGCCCTCCAGTCCCTCCGCTGTCAGCCACTGTTCCCAGATCTCCGCCTGAGCGGCCTCCTCCAGGATGATCAGGGTCCGGTAGGAGAGCGCCGACTCCCGGCTCGACTGGATCGCCTCGAGTCCGACGGTCCCCTCGAGTCGTTGCCCCTTGGGTACGTATACGAATGCACCTCCGCGCCAGTTCGCGTCGTTCCTCGCGACGAAGGGATCCTCCGAGTCGACGAGCGCTCCGAGTCTCTCATCGATCAGTTCGGGCCAGGCTTCACGCGCTGCTTCGAGAGAGCACACGGTCGGTTCGGATGGTGCGTCGCCGGTCGTCGCGGCAGAGCCATTCAGACACCCACCGTCGATCTGGATCAGCTCGACGGACCCTTCCGGCACGGTCAGCGGTGCGGTTGCCCTTTCCCGGGCATCGGCGTGACCTGGCTGCGCAGGAGTGAAGCCAGCGTCATCGAGTCCCTCGAGGTCTGTGAACTCCCAGCCCGGGGTCTTCTTCGTCGGCAGAGCTGGTGTGCCCATGACAGCAGTCCGGATCGGCTGACCGGCACTCAGCCGATCGAGCCTTCCATCTGCAACTCGATCAGTCGGTTCATCTCTACCGCGTACTCCATCGGGAGCTCCTTGGTGATCGGCTCGATGAATCCGTTGACGATCATCTTGGAGGCTTCCTCCTCGCTGAGACCGCGCGACTGCAGGTAGAAGACCTGTTCATCGCCGATCTTGGAGACGGTGGCCTCGTGTCCAACATCGACATCGTCTTCGCCTATCCGGATCGTCGGGTACGTGTCAGACCTCGAGTTCTCATCGAGCAGCAACGCGTCGCAGACGACCTTGGACTTCGACTCGGAAGCACCGTCAGCGATCTCGAGAAGGCCGCGGTAGCTGGTGCGACCGGCGTCCTTCGAGATTGACTTCGAGAAGATCGACGAGGTCGTATTCGGCGCGGTGTGGACGATCTTCCCTCCGGCGTCCTGGTGCTGGCCTTCGCCGGCGAAGGCGATAGAGAGGATCTCTCCGTGGGCTCGTTCCCCCATCAGGTAGATCGAGGGGTACTTCATGGTCAACTTCGAGCCGAGGTTGCAGTCGACCCACTCCATGGTCGCGTCCTCGTGGGCAACCGCCCGTTTGGTGACCAGGTTGTAGACGTTCTGCGACCAGTTCTGGACGGTCGTGTACCGAACCCTCGCACCGGGCTTGGCGATGATCTCGACCACCGCGGAGTGGAGGGAGTCGGTCGAGTAGACCGGAGCCGTGCAGCCTTCGATGTAGTGCACATCCGAGCCGTCCTCGGCGATGATCAGCGTCCGTTCGAACTGACCCATATTCTCGGTGTTGATCCGGAAGTAGGCCTGCAGGGGCATTTCGACCTTGACGCCCTTCGGCACGTAGACGAAGGAGCCACCCGACCAAACCGCCGAGTTGAGTGCAGCGAGCTTGTTGTCGTTGGCCGGAATGATCGTGGCCCAGTGCTCGCGGACGATCTCTTCGTGCTCGCGCAGGGCGGTGTCCATGTCGAGGAAGATCACGCCTTGCTTCTCGAGTTCTTCGTTGATCTGGTGGTAGACGACCTCGGACTCGTACTGCGCGCCTACACCAGCGAGGAACTGACGCTCGGCCTCGGGGATCCCCAAGCGGTCAAATGTCTCCTTGATGTCCTCAGGCACATCGTCCCAGCTTCGTTCGGGCCGCTCTGAGGCACGGACGAAGTAGTGGATGTCGTCGAAGTCGATCTGGTCTAGATCTCCACCCCACTGTGGAGTGGGGCGCGATTCGAAGTGCTCGAGGGCCTTGAGGCGGAAGTCACGCATCCACTGCGGCTCGTCCTTGTATTCAGAGATCGATTCGACGAGTTCCCGGGTGAGTCCCTTCGGCGCCTTGTAGACGTACCCGGTTTCCGGATCGGAGAAGCCGAACTTCTCCTTGTAGTCGGAGTTGATCTCGGTCAGACCCTCTTCTTCTGCGGGTCGTTGGGTCACTGCCTGTTCGGGAGTTGCCATTTGTTCAGACCTCCAGCCTGATCTTGTCGTCTTCAACGATTACGGGGTAGGTGGGTACAGCTTCGTATGCCGGAAGCGTCTTGGGCCTTCCGGTCTCGAGGTCGAAGAGGGAGCCGTGCCTCGGGCATTCGACTGTGCAGGTCGAGACGTCGAGAGTCCCCTCCGCCAACGGCCCGTCGTCGTGGGAGCAGCGGTCCTCGATCGCCAAGAGCTTCCCGTCGCAGTTGAAGACCCCGATCTTCATACCGTCGGGACCGTCGACGATCTTCACCTCGCCAGGCGGCAGGTCCGAGGAGGAACAGACCTCGATTACTCGAGTTCCCTGGATTTCCTTTTCGTTTTCGGTCATGTCAGTGTCGATTCCTATTCCTACCTTACAGGTCGGATTTTTCCCGGGGCCACTTGGTGGCCATCGGGGGTCTAGAGACTCGCCTTTTCCCCGGGGTCCCCGGGTGCGCCCTCGTCATCCCAGTCGGCTGAAGTTCCAAGGCTTGCCCCCTTGACCGCCTTCAGCCCGAGGAGCGCGCACTTCATCCGGGTGGCGGAGATCTCGATCCCGAGCAGCTCGAGCACCTTCTCCTTCGGTATCTGGAGCAGTTCGTCCCGAGTCAGTCCGTCGAGCTCGTCGGTCAGCAGCGAGGTGGCCGCAGTCGAGATCGCACACCCCTGACCTTCGAAGGAGACCTTCTCGACCCTGCCGTCGTCGTCCAGTTTGATGAATACGTGCTGTTCGTCTCCGCAGAGTGGATTGGTGTCCTCGAAGTCGAGGTCGTACTCGTCGAGTTTTCCGAAGTTGTGCGGGCGCTTGTAGTGCTCGAGTATCTGGTCGCGGTAGAGCTCATCCATGTTGGTTCATCCCGAGAGTGATCAGAGTTTGAAGACCCGTCGCGCATCGAGCAGGCCCTCGATCAACCGATCGATCTCGGACCGATCGGTGTGAACGGCGAAGCTCGCTCTGGTCGTGGCCGGTACGCCGAGGTAGTCCATCAGCGGCTGAGCGCAGTGATGACCGGAGCGCACCGCTACTGCATGACGGTCGAGGATCTCCGCCACATCATGGGGATGGATGCCCTCCATCACGAACGAGACAGGGCCGACTCGATCGACCGCAGGAGCGGGACCGAACACCTGCAGTCCGGGAACCTCCATGAGTCTCTTGAGCGCGTAGTCGGTGATCTCCCGCTCGTGGGCGTTCACCAGATCCATCCCCAGTCCCTGCAGCCATCTCAAGGCAGCGGCGAGTCCGATCGCTTGGGAGATCGGAGGGGTACCTGCCTCGAACCTCGCTGGCGGATCGGCGAAGGTAGTCCCCTCCTGAGTCACCTTCTTGATCATCGACCCCCCACCGATGAACGGGGGCATGTCCGCCAGCAGGTCTTTTCTCGACCAGAGGACGCCGATACCGGTCGGGCCGTACAGCTTGTGTCCGCTCATGGCGTAGAAGTCGACGTCCAGGTCGGTAACCGACAGCGGCAACTTCGGGGCGGCCTGTGCGCCGTCAGCCATCACCAGCGCGCCGGCAGCGTGGGCACGCCGTGAGATCTCCGCAAGCGGATCGACGGTCCCGAGTACGTTCGAGAGGTGAGTGACCCCGACCAGCTTCACCCCCTTGTCGAGGGCAGCATCCAGAGCGTCGAGGTCGAGCTGGCTGTTCTCGGACAGCCCTACCCACTCGATATCCACCCCTTTCCGCTCGGCGAGTTGCTGCCAAGGAACGATGTTCGAGTGATGCTCCATGACCGTGAGAGCGACCCTGTCGCCCTCACCTAGATTCGTCTCTCCCCAACTGCGAGCGACGATGTTGATCGCCTCGGTGGCGTTTCGACAGAAGACGACCTCATTGCGGTCGCTGGCGCCGATGAAGTCGGCCACCGTGGCTCGTGAGCCTTCGTAAGCGGCGGTCGCTTCGGCCGAGAGGGTGTGGGCGCCTCGGTGTACGTTCGAGTGATGACGCCGCTCGTAGCGGTCGACCGCCTGGAGAGAGGCCTCGACCCGCTGGGAGCTGGCGGCGCTGTCGAGGTACGCAACCGGCTTGCCGTGGATCTCCCTGCTCAAGGCGGGGAACGAAGCCCGGACCTTCTCCAGATCGAGCTGCGTTTTCACGGCCGTACTCACTTGGCTGCTTCGATCTCCTCGGTGATCCAGCCGTAGCCGCGCTCTTCGAGCTCACCCACCAACTCTGGGCCACCCTGCTTGACGATGCGACCGTCGTACATCACGTAGACCGTGTCGGGCTCGACTATGTGGAGGATGCGCTGGTAGTGGGTGATGATCAAGACGCCCATTCCGGGCCCGGCGTAACGGTTCACCCCGTCGGCCACGACCTTGAGCGCATCGATATCGAGACCCGAGTCGGTCTCGTCGAGGACAGATAGAGCGGGCTTGAGCATCGCCAGCTGCAGGATCTCCATGCGCTTCTTCTCTCCGCCGGAGAACCCGTCGTTGAGGTAGCGGGACGAGAACTCCTTCGGGATGTCGCACATCTCCATCGCGGCCTCCGTCTCTTTGCGGAAATCCTTCAGGCTGATCTGGTCTTCGCCAGCAGCCTCGCGATGGGCGTTGACGATCATCCGCAGGTACTTGGCGACGGTGACTCCGGGAATCGCCACCGGGTACTGGAAGGCCATGAACAGCCCCATCCGCGAACGCTCGTCGGGATCGGCTTCGGTGATGTCCTCGCCCTTGAAGGTGATGGTTCCCTCGGTTACCTCGAGCGCCGGGTGACCCATGATCGTGTTCGCAAGCGTCGACTTGCCAGATCCGTTGGGGCCCATCAGGGCGTGGATCTTCCCCTTGTCCACATCGAGGTCGAGTCCTTTCAGGATCTCTTTGTCCTCGACCTTCACATGGAGGTTTCGGATCTCTAGTTCGGCCATCTCTTGCTCCTTCTCGATTGCGGGTTGGAAGTGACGCTCTAGCTGTGCGCTGCGAGCGAAGCACGTCGGACGTCGCCGTCAGCGAACTTGACCAGTTCAGCCACGGTAGTCCCGGAGAGCGCTTTGTTGACGCCTCCCTGAACTCTGGTCCACAGGAGTTTGGTGGCGCAGGCATGGTCGGCGTCGTCCTGATGCGAGCAGGAGACCCTGCCCTCGGGGGTGTCGTGGAAGCACTCCATCGGTGCGATCGTGTCCTCTAGCGCCTGAACTACCTCGAGCATGTCGATCTCCGCAGCAGGTCTGGCGAGGGTGTAGCCACCGTGGGCGCCTCGCTGGCTATCCACGAGGTCGGCGTTGCGAAGTTTCGCGACCAGATGTTCCATGTAGGAGAGAGGAAGGTTTTCGGACTCGGCGATTACCGCTAGGGATACGGGCTTGCCGTCGGGCTGACGGCCCAGTTCGACCATCAACCGCACTCCGTATTCGGCTTTCGTGGAGAAGAGCATGTTTAAATCCTACCTGACCAGTCGGATAAGCGCATATACTCATTTCGCAATAGCCAAGTAGAGGAACAAGGAGGGTTCGCCCGTATGTACAGCAAGACGACCAGATCCAACGTTGCCGCCGCATTCAGAACCGGCCTCCTGATGGCATTCCTGATGGGGCTGTTTGTCGTCATCGGAGCGCTCATCGGCGGACCGGAGACCGCTCTGACGTTCCTGATCATCGGGGCGGTGATGAACCTGGGCGCTTACTGGTTCTCCGACAAGATCGCGCTCAAGATGGCCAGAGCGAGGCCCCTCGGCGAAGACGAGGCCCCCGGCCTCCATCGCGTGGTCGCCGATCTCGCCGCGAAGGCGGACCTGCCGATGCCGAGCCTCCACATAATCGAGGAGAAGCAGCCGAACGCTTTCGCGACCGGACGCGGTCCGAAGAATTCCGCGGTGGCGGTGACGGCGGGGATCGTCGAACTGCTCCCGGAGGATCAGCTACGCGGCGTGATCGCGCATGAGCTCGCCCACATCCGCAATCGCGACATCCTGATCCAGTCGGTCGCCGCGACCATCGGCGGAGCTATCACCTACCTTGGCTACATGCTGCTCTGGTTCGGTGGCGACGACGAGTCGCCGCTCGGTCTCTTCGGCGCGCTTGCCCTGACTCTGCTCGCGCCGATCGCGGCCAGCCTGATCCAGCTCGCGATCTCTCGCCAGCGTGAGTACTCGGCCGATGCGACCGGGGCCGAGATCTGCGGCAAGCCCGAGGCATTGGCTGGTGCCCTCGAGAATCTGGATAGGGCGGCCCAGGCGATCCCGATGAAGGTGAACGAGTCTGCCGAGCCGATGTACATCGTCAAGCCGTTCCGATCGGGAGCGATGTCCCACCTCTTCTCCACCCACCCTCCGACCGAGGAGCGGGTGCGGCGGCTGCGTGAGCTGGCCGCTTCCTAGCCGCGACCGCGGGCTGTGGCTATACTTTCATTAATGAAGCAAAGCTGATCGGGTTTCCGGTTATCGACCGGGAGTGAACCGAAGAGAGGACCGAGGCTGGTATGAGCACAGGCACACTGCCCATAGAAGAGATCCAGGCCAAGATCGAGGAGATCTCTGTCGATCAGGCCCAAGATGAATTGGCCCAGGGGGATGTCGTCCTGGTCGACGTGCGCGAACCTCACGAGTACGAGGAAGCTCACCTCGCCGATTCGGTCTTGGTACCTCAGGGCGAGGTCCTCGCGCGCGCATCGGAGATATCCGAAGACAAGGATGCCCGCCTCGTCGTCTACTGCAAGTCCGGGGCACGATCTGCACGCGCCGTTCACGCGCTTCAGGAGGAACTCGGCTACACGAACGCCGCCAACGTGACGGGCGGTATCGACGCCTGGCAAGAAGACGGCAAGCCGATCATCTTCGCCGAGGGCATGACCCCTGAGCAACGCATGCGCTATTCGCGCCACACTCTGCTCCCTGAGGTCGGAGTCGGTGGCCAGCTGAAGCTGTTGAACTCCAAGGTGTTGCTACTCGGTGCGGGTGGACTCGGCTCGCCGACGGCCCTGTATCTCGCTGCTGCCGGGGTGGGGACGATCGGCATCGTCGATGATGACGTGGTAGACGAATCGAACCTCCAACGGCAGGTGATCCATACGACCGACCGGGTCGGCGTGCCGAAGACCGAGTCAGCCAAGAAGGCAATCGCCGATCTCAACCCCGACGTCGAGGTCGTGGAACACAGGACTCGCCTCGATGCCTCGAACATCATGGAGATCATCGGTGGGTACGACGTGATCGTCGATGGAGCAGACAACTTCCCGACCCGCTACCTGCTGAACGACGCGTCGGTGCGTCTCGACAAGCCCGTGGTGTCTGCTTCAATCCTCGCTTTCGACGGTCAGATCTCGACCTTCGTTCCGCATGACGGTCCCTGCTATCGGTGCCTCTATCCGACACCGCCACCACTCGAGTTGGCACCCAGTTGCGGAGCGGCTGGCGTCCTCGGAGTGATGGCCGGCGTGATGGGTCTGCTGCAGGCCAACGAGGTGATCAAGCTGGTCACCGGGATAGGTGAGCCGTTGATCGGCAGGTTGCTTCTCTACGAATCGCTTGGGACGCGCTTCACCGAACTCAAGGTCCGTCGTGACCCCGAGTGCGTCATCTGCGGGCCCGACGCTGAAGAGATTCCCGAGTCGGAGATGGGCAGCTTCCCGGACTACGAACTCTTCTGTGGTGGCACGGGCAGCTAGGCTTAGCCTCTATGCCGACTGTGAAGATCCCTCCGGTGCTCCGCTCCTACACCGCCGACCAGACCGAGGTATCGGTCGATGGCGAGACCGTGGGCGCGGTGCTCGAGGCGCTGTCTGTCGCTCACCCCGAGATAAGGGAACAGCTCTTCTCCCCCGAGGGAGATCTGAATCGCTACGTCAACGTCTATCTCAACGACGAGGACGTGCGGGTTCTCGGTGGTCTCGACACCGCAGCGGGGGGCGAGGACACCGTCGTAATCCTTCCGGCGATGGCCGGAGGGTCAGCCAGTAGCTAGAAGGGGCTTCCTCCGGCCAGTTTCGCCAAGGTCTTCCAGGACGGTTTCGCGACGCCCTTGCTCGTGAACAGACCGCTGTGGTAGATCCAGCCATCGCGCCTACCGGGTGGCGATGCCTCGCGGAACGGGACGTCTCGCAGCGCGTACCAGATCAACCCCTCGATCCCCAGACCAGTTTCCTTCTTCGCGATGCGGTAGGTGTCGGCGAGGTACGAGGCTTGCTGGCCAGGTTTGACCGTGAGGGTCGACTTCGGGCCTCCGGTAGCCCAACCGAACTCGGTAACCCAGAGGCCCTTGCCCCGATCACCGTAGTCCCTCATCACCTTTCTGAGTGTCCTGATCTGGCTGGCGACGCCAGACGGTTTCAGGTCATAGGGATGAGCGGACATCAGATCGAAGAACGGTCTCGCCCCTGCTCGGTAGAGGTCCCGGAGGAATTCGGTCGGGCCGATGCCGAACATCGGTCGTGGACGGGGGGAGAGCCCCGCGAGCATCACCTGCCCATCGCTCGGCTCGAGTGCACGATGTGCGGCTACGAGCATGGCCTTGTATCCGGCGGCGTTCGGCTTGGGTGACCAGAAGTACTCGAGGTTCGGCTCGTTCCAGACTTGCCACTTGTTGATCGGTAAGGGCGTGAGTCCGCTGCACGGGCTGTCGGGTTCCGTCCAGATCGATCCCCCGGGACCGTATCTCGCGGCAGCGGCACCGATGAAGTCCCCGAACTCATCCCGGTGCTGCACGGTCGGGGGCTTCTCTGGGCTCTTGCCGCCGTTGGCCCAACCCGGCGAGCCGAACACCGTTGGCAAGACCTCGATCCCGTTGCGGGTCGCGTTACAGATCATGTCGTCGAACCGATGGCCCGGGGTTCCGTTCCAGTTGAAGGAATCAGCTGAGTACGGCTGCACTACCGCCCAGTAGAGGTTCATCCGATAGACATCGAGGCCCGCAGTTCCCATCCGGTCGAAGTCGGCGGTCCTCGGTTCTTTGATGGCCACCACCCCGAGATCGGGACCTCCTGCCGCCAAGGTGGTTCCTGGCGTTACGAACATCGAGGCGAGTAGTACCGCCAGAAAGGCCGGGAGTCGAATCAGATTCCTCGTCGGTTTCATCGATCTTCCGTGGACCCGTCTCCGGTTATCTCCCCGTGTGGGGTATCCGGTCTGTGAGGGGGTCCGTCAGAAGGCGCCCCCGACTCGCCGCTGATGCCCCGGCTTCGGGAAACCACCCAGAACAGAGAACCGACCAGCACGGCTCCGAGGACGATCAGGGCGATCACAGCCCCGGTACCAGGCCCTCCGCCCTGATCGGGCGGAAGCGGGCTGATCTGGGCCTTTTCGGTCGAGTCCTCCGAAGACTTCTCTCCCTTGGCGTCTTTCTCTTCTCCGGTCGAGCTGTATTCGGGAGCAGGCGCGGGTTGGATCTGGGTCTGCGACTGGTCCTCTTTGCCTCCTGCGTCTGGAATCACGGGCAGGTATTGATCGCCTACATCAGCGCGAGCGGGCACTGGCAGGAGGAAGACCGTCGCGGCCAGCAGGAGGAACGACACCACTATCGCCGCGGAGCGGCGATCCGTGATGAAGGAGGTATCTCTATCTGTTCGGCTCATTCTCACTTTCCACCTCGATTCTGAACCAGCGCGCGGTCGGGCGCGATTTCCGGCAGCGGCGTAGCCTCTCGTGGGTCGTGTCATGGAAACAACCACAGGTCCTGATTGTTGCGGCTGCAGTCCTCTTGTTGGCGCTTTTCGACGGGGGATCCTCGACACTGTCGCTTGCGGCTTTGAGCCTCGTCAGTTGGGGTTGCGTGCTCGGAGGTCTGGTGTGGAGGATGCTCCCGACTGCCGAAATCTCTCGGCAGGGCCAGCTCGCCGCAGCGGCGCTGGTTCTGCTGGCGATACTCGCGGGCATCTCCGCTGCCTGGGCGGCTGATCAGGGGCGGGCGGTGGACGAGGCCGTCAGGTGGTCTGCCTACTCCGGGGTCTTCGTGCTGGTGTTGTTCTCAGGGTCGGATCCAGCGGGTCGTGCCCGATGGCTGCAGGGCATCGCCGTCGGATTGGGGTTGGTCGTCGTCCTTGCCATCGCCAGCCGTGTCTGGCCAGAGCCCTTCCCCACGCCGGAATCACGAACGGCACTCTTCGGCTCCACTTACCGGTGGAGCTATCCGCTCGGCTACTGGAACGCACTGGGCCTGCTCTGTGCAATGGCGGTTCTCTCACTCTCCTCTCTGGCCGTCGGTTCGACCGGCCTAGGGAGCCGGGCCCGCGCGATGTCGGCGGGAGCCGCTGCGCTCGGAGTGGGCGCGCTCGCGATGACGGGGTCCCGCGGCGCGGCACTCGCCTGCGCTGTGGGTCTGGCTCTGCTGGTCGCATTTTCGCCGGTCCGGCGCAGGCAGTTCGCCGCGGTGGTAACGGCTCTACTCGGCGGGGCGATCCTCTATCTGGTCGCGGATCTGCTTCAGGTGACCGATGCTGGCGTCTTGGGACTCGCACTGGAGCGAGCTCTTCTGGGTATCGCTGCTGCGGTCATCTTCGCTTCGAGCGTGGTCGGTTGGATTGCCCTCGATCGACTCGTCCCAAGCGATCCCTTGCCACGGAGGGCCTCCGCCGTCGCCGCGCTGGTCGCGGTCGTTGCGTCGCTCGCCCTGCTGATCGCGATAGATCCGGTCGAGAGGATCAACGTTCTCACCGAGGCGCCCGGAAAGGGTGATCTCCCCGGAACCGTCGAAGGCGGACTGGAGAGCGGTAACGGCCGATGGCAGCTGTGGGGTTCAGCCGTAGATGCCTTTGCCGTCCGACCGGTGGCAGGATTAGGAGCAGGGGGCTTCGAGGAGTGGTGGGCCGCGGACCTGCCAATCGATCTCTTCGCGCGCAGCGCGCACTCTCTGCCACTCGGGATGCTTGCGGAGCTCGGGGTGATCGGCGGCTGCCTGCTGCTGGTCGTCTTCGCTTCGATCGTCTGGGCAGCAGCTGTCGGCTTACGGCAAGGACGGCACGAACAACTCGCCGTGGTGGTGGCGATGGTCGGAGGGACCGCCGTCGCCTCGCTCCTCGACTGGTCCTGGGCGGTGCCGGCGGCCTTCGTTCCCGGAATCGGCGCAGCCGCGCTGATCGCCGGGTACGGTCTCGATCGGTCGGGTCAACCCCAGGCGTACCGACTCGGACTGGCGGCGATGCCGGTGGCGTGGGTGGCGATTGCGCTCAGCGTGCTGGTGGCAGCGGGAGAGATCCGTCTTTCGCAGAGTAGATCGGCAGCCTCGAGCGGGGATCTCGCCTTGGCTGCAGAGCGGGCCTCGGAGGCTCGGACGCTCGAACCGTGGTCGGGCGCTCCGTATCTGCAGGAGGCCCTCGTTGCCGAAGCGGCCGGCAGACCTCGTGAGGCGCTGAGACTGCTCGGCGAAGCGGTCGAGAGAGATGCTCGGGACTGGCGGACCGCAGTGATCGAGTACCGCATCCAGACCGGACTCTCGAACGAGGAGGCTGCGCAGGCGGCCAGATCCAGGGCGCTGCTTCTTTATCCTCGCCTGGTCGGCTTCGAGGATCAGGGGGGAAAGTGAACGAAGACCAAGACCATGATTTCCAGTCGCAATCAGGGTTGGATGCGTCGGGGGAACCGAGCGCGCAGCAGCCTGCATCAGACCTTGTGGGCTTCGTCGAGGAGCGGCTCGCGGGTAGCGCGGACGGAGTCGATGCAGATGCTCGGCGCGGCCGATGGTGGCGGGACGCACGCAGGCGCAGGTACCTGGTCGTCGCGGATTCACTCGCTCTGACCACCGCAGTCCTCATTTGTGCAGGTGTCGAGAGGGGGCTGTGGGAGTTCGCCTTCCTCCCAGTGGCGATTCTCTTCGCCAAGATCATCGGACTCTACGATCGCGACCATCGCGAGATCCGCCACCTCACCGTCGATGAGTCACCGGGCCTCTTGGTCTGGGCGGCTCTCTCCGCGGTTGCGTTGGGTTTGCTCGGCCGGTTGTTCGTTCCGGCTGGCACGAGTTACGCAGAGATCATCCAGGCGGACCTGATCGCTTTCACGCTGGCGTTCGTCTTCAGGGCAACCGGTCGTGCGCTCTGGCGTTTGAGGACCCAGAGCGAGCAGGTCCTCATCGTCGGAAGAGGGGACCTCGCATCCGCGTTCCGCAGGAAGATCACTCTCTTCGATGACCTGCACATGAGCGAGCACACGGAGGATTCCAGCCGGATCGACTGGGTCGTGATCGCGAGTGAGAGACTCGACGCGCAGGAAATCTCCGCGGTCTCCCGACTCTGCCGAGAGCACGAGGCCAAGTTGTCGGTGGTCAGCCCGCTCCGCGGTCAGGCAACCCCCCAAGAGGTCTCGAGCCTCGCGGAGTTGTCCATCTTCGGATACGGAACCGCTGATGTCTCGCGCTCGACGCTCCTGTTGAAGAGAGTTCTGGATCTGGTCGTGGGTATCCCTTTGGCCATGGCCTCCCTCTTGGTTGCGATCCCCGTTGCTGTCGCGATCCGCCTCGAGGGGCCGGGACCGATCCTCTTCCGGCAGGAGCGGGTGGGGCTGGACCGGAGGGTCTTCACTATCTGGAAGTTCAGGACCATGCGTGCGGGCGCAGCCGACGAGTTGGCCGATCTGGTGCCGGTCGAGCAACTCGAGGATCCGATGTTCAAGCTCCGATCAGACCCGAGGGTCACCAAGGTCGGCCGCGTGTTGCGTCGGTTCAGCCTCGACGAGATCCCGCAGGTCTGGAATCTGATCAAGGGTGACATGAGCCTCGTCGGCCCCCGTCCCGAGGAGATCGCGATCGTCAGCAGGTACAGCCCAGAGCACATGTTCCGCCTGAGCGTCAAACCCGGCCTGACCGGCCCTATGCAGGTCTACGGCAGGGGAGAACTAACCTTCCCCGAGAGGTTGGCGGTGGAGCTCGACTACGTCGAGCGGCTCTCGATCGGGCGGGACCTGCGGATCATCGCTTTGACCCCGCTTGCGGTCATCCGTGGCAAGGGTGCCTTCTAGGTCATCACCCAGCGGCTTGCTCGTCTGTCCTGCCTGCGGCGGGGATCTCATGCCTTGGAGGGAGGCGACCGGAGCAGAGACGGCACATTCTTCAGACGGGGAGAGGTTCGAACTGCTGCGCTGTGACTTTTGCGGCTCGGCAAGGACCGTGGAGACCTCGGAATCCGGGATCGGCCGACCCGGCGTCAGTTCGAATTTCTACGAGGGCGGGTACTACTCCAGGCCCCCCGTCTGGCTGGATCGGCTGATCGAGCCTTTCCGCAAGGGCGCCGATCGCGGAAGGCTCAAGCGGATTGGAAGGATTCGGCCGGGGTCGCGCGTGCTCGAATATGGCGCTGGCGACGGCAGGTTGCTGGAAACGCTTGCGGCACGAGGAGCCGAAGTGGCGGGAGTCGAACCCTCAGCCTCAGCGCGCGAGCGGGCTGCGGAGAGGGGGGTCGTACTGACCCCGGACCTCGACCACATATCCGCAGGGACAGATCGCTTCGATCGCATCATCTGCTGGCACGTGATGGAGCACCTCGAAGATCCGGCTGTCCAGATGAAGCGACTTGCAGATCTCATGGGGCGGGAGGGGAGAGTGATCGTCTCGGTACCGAATCTGAGCAGTTGGCAGGCCCGGCTCGGTGGGGACTACTGGTTCGGTCAGGATGCCCCGCGTCATCTGACGCACTTCACCCCTGCCGGCATCCGATCGCTTTCTGAGCAGGCTGGTCTGGCCGTGGAGTCGATGCACACCTGGTCGCTCGAGCAGAACCCTTTCGGCATGTGGCAGACGCTCACGAGCAGAGCGAGCGGTAGCCGCGACGTGATCTTCAGGATGATCAAGCGGCAGCCCCTCGGGGATACGGCGGGAACCAGAGTCGCTTCGATCTTCGGATTGGTGTTGGCGCTGCCTTTGCTTCTGCTCGCTCTTCCACTCGAGTGGCTTGCGAGTGTGTTGGGCAGGGGAGGAACGATTACGGTGATTCTGTGCAAGCAAGGCTCGGGGGAGGCGGGGTCGTGAACGCGCGAAGCGTTTCGGTGATCATCCCGACACTGTCTGCCGAGAGGTGCAGGGCAGTGCTCGCCTCCCTCGCGCAGGAGGGCTCCGACTTCGAGACGATCGTGGTCGATAATCGAGATGCCGCTTCGATCGATGCCGATCCGATCGAGGAGGGGCCAGCGAGACGAGTACTTCGGCCCGGCAAGAACCTCGGCTACTCCGCTGCGGTCAATCTCGCGGCTTGGGAGGCCCAAGGAGAGACGCTCGTCCTGATCAACGACGACTGCACGGTGGACGAGGGTTTCGTCGCCCGTATCGCGGCGGGGGTCGACCCTGAGATGCAGGTCACGATGGCGGCCGGGGTGATGAGACAGTCACGCAGGCCGGAATTGATCGACTCGGCCGGGATGGAGCTCGATCGGACTCTGCTCGTATTCGACTATCTGAACGGACAACCACTGTCCGTGCTCGAAGCAGGAATCGCGGATCCTGTAGGACCGTCTGGTGCTGCCGCGGCGTTCGATCGCAAGACCTTCCTCGACGTCGGTGGATTCGACGAGAACCTCTTCGCCTATTGGGAAGACGTAGACCTCGTGCTGCGCCTCCGAGAGCGAGGTGGTCGTTGCCGCCTCGTTGCCGATGCGCGCGGCACTCACCAACACTCAGCGACCCTGGGATCCGGCTCCGTCGAGAAGAACCGTTTGATGGGCTTCGGGCGCGGTTATGTCCTCCGCAAGTGGGGCGTTCTCTCACCAGCCAGGATCGCCCCCGTGGTTGCCAGAGATCTGCCGCTCGCCTTGGGTCAGGCAGTAGTGGACCGCAACCTCGGTGGCGTGACCGGAAGGCTCGCTGGTCTCAGGTCGAGACCTGAATCCCGTTCGTATCCGACTGACCTGCCGGACTCGACTGGCCTGGCAGGGAATCTCAAGCGACGCTGGCGGAGGCGATCCGGGGTGAGGGGGGCCTCCCCGACGGGTCAGGTGGCTGTGGTCTTCCACTCGGGCCTGATGAGTGGACCACTGCGGTCGTTGGAGAACGAGATCCGTTGGCTCTCCTCCGAGAGGGATGTGGTGGTGCTCGTTCCAGCGTCGGAGGTGATCGACCCCCTTTTCAGCCGTCTTGGAGTCGAGGTAGTCCAGCTCGATTACTCGGTACCGACGCTGGAGGGAGGAGCGCTTGGGGCCGTGAAGGAGTTCCGCGATCAATGGAGGCAGATCCGGTTGCTGAGGGCTTTCTTCCGTGATCGCGGGACGTCAGCGGTGATGGTGGTGACCACTGCAGTTCCGGCAGCCTTGATCGCAGCACAACGCGAGGATATTCCTGTCGTTCTCTACGCGGCAGAGATCCCGATGGAGTCCAGCGCTTCGAGGGACGGCATCGGAGTCAAATTCCGCCAGGTGTCTCGGCGGATTTCGAATCGTGGTGCATCATCGATCTCCGCCAGCGTGCTCGCATGTTCTCCCGCGGTCGCAGACGCGATCTCAGCCAAGCCTCCTGTCTCGATCCACTACCCGTCGATCGATCCCGCCCTCAGCCACGGAGACGGTGCGGGGTTTCGAAGAGAGCGCGGGATCCCGGCTGATGTTCCTCTGGTCGCCTGTGTAGGTTCGATAAGTCCGGGGCGAGGCCAGCACGTCTTGTTGGAGGCTCTTCCGATCATCCTGGAGGCGCATCCAGACTTGTGTCTGGTCATCGTCGGGCAGCCGTTCGCGAGGCGCGGTGACCGGCAGTACTCCGACGGACTGGATGCACTCATTCGCCAACTCGGAGTAACCCAATCGGTCGTCCGAATCCCCAGAGTGGAGCCGATCGGCCAACTGCTGGCGGCGACGAACGTGCTGGTGAACCCTGCGCTAACCCATGCGGAGTCGTTCGGGCGAGTCGCGTTCGAGGCTGGTCTTGCGGGAGTACCTGCCGTCGTGAGCAGGGTCGGCGCCGTGCCGGATCTGCTCGAGGACGGGAAGACGGCGAGGTTGGTCGAGCCTGGCGAGAGCGGTCAGATAGCGAGAGCCGTATTGGAACTGCTGGACGATCCGATCCTGGGTAACCGGCTCGCCGAAGGGGCGGCTGGGGTCGCCGCCGACATAGCCTCACCCGATCGGTCTCTGGCTGTCTTCAAGGAGGCGATGGGAAGGGTCGGTGTATCCGCTAGCTGACCTCAGCTCCTACCGAGAGCCTCCAGCTCTCCGCGCTCCGCGGAATCATCCCTTCCGAGCAAGGCCTTGGCTTTGCGCCTCAGCCTCAGCCTGGTCGAGAGGGCGGCACGTGACCTCCTCTCGGCCCCTTTGCCGTAGGCCCGACGGATGGCAAATGCTCGATTCGAGGCCGCCAGCTTGCGACCGCTGTCCGGGAATCTCCGGTCTAGGGAGCGACCACCCAGATGCATGACCGCGCAGAGGTCGGGGGAAAACAGAACAGCGACCCCGGCGCCTCGCGCCCGCAGACCGAGGTCGAGATCTTCTGACATCAGCTCGATTCGCTCGTCGAACGGCCCGAGTCGTTCGAGGACCTCCGTTGGTCCGGCGATGGCCGCGCCTGTGAGCCAGGTGACCTCTGTCGTCCTGTCGATCCGCCAAGGCTCAGTCCGCACGAGCATCCAGTCCGGTTGGATCGAACCCGGAATGAAGGCGCCCACCCAGGGCCAGAGACCTGTCACGGGTCCACTCGAGGACGGCTGCTTCGTGCCGTCTGCCCAGAGAAGCCGTGGACCGACCAGCGCGTTACGCTCTGCGGAGAACTCGGCCAAGCGGAGGATCGAGTCGTCGAGCAGCCGGATATCCGGGTTGCAGAGCACGGTCACGGGCGCATTGGCCATCCGGACACCTCGGTTGGAGGCGGCACCGAATCCGAGATTCGAGCCGAGGCGTTCGAT
>JAUMFR010000031.1:0-7920 GCA_032119755.1 Solirubrobacterales bacterium
CTTATCCTGGCCACGGAGGAAACGCTCGACGTGTCCCTTCTTGGTCTCGTAGTCGTGGTCGGCAATCCTCGGGCGGAGCTTGATCTCGCGCACGTTGATCTGCTGCTGGTGCTTGCGGGCGGCCTTGGCCTTCTGCTCCTGCTCGTACTTGTACTTCGAGTAGTCGAGCACTCGGCAGACCGGCGGCTTGGACCCTGAAGAAACCTCGACCAGATCGAGGTCTCGCTCCCTCGCATACGAGAGCGCCTCCTTGGTGTCGACGATGCCCTTCTGTTCTCCCAACTCGTCGATCAGGCGCACCTCGGACACCCGAATCTTCTCGTTGATACGGGTCGAATCGCGCTCAGGCGGACGACGGTCGAAGCGGGAGGTCCCCACTAGTTAGGCATCCAGTGGGTGTTCAAGCTGCGGGAGTCAGGGAAATGGAAGGTTCGGCCACGGACGCGTCAGCGAATCGTCTTCGGTTCGGTGCCTTGCATTGCCGCGAAGTGTAGCGATGCCACCATCGATCAGCGTTCGACTCGGGATTCGAGGTGACCGACGAGGTCATCGACCGACATCTTCCCGAGATCGCCCTCGCCGTGGGAGCGCACCGAGACCTCTCCCTGCTCGGCCTCCTCGTCGCCGACCACGAGCATGAACGGCAACTTGGCCAGTTCGGCGTCACGGACCTTCTTCCCTACCGACTCGGACCTGCCGTCGATCCTCGCCCTGAATCCGGCGCCGTCAAGCCGCCCGGCCACCTCCGCCGCATACTCGAGATGGCGGTCTGCCACCGGCAGTACCCCGACCTGGACCGGGGCAAGCCAGAGGGGGAACCTTCCGCCGTAGTGCTCGATCAGGATCCCGACGAAACGCTCCAGAGAGCCCAGCAGCGCCCGATGGATCAGGACCGGGCGATGCTCGGAGTTGTCGGCTCCGGTGTAGTGGAGATCGAATCGCTCCGGCATTGAGAAGTCGAGCTGGCAGGTGCCGCACTGCCAAGAGCGACCCAGCGCATCGGTGATGTGGAAATCGATCTTCGGCCCGTAGAACGCTCCGTCACCAGGATTGACCCTGTATCCGCGTCCCATCGCCTCGAGGGCTCCCGCAAGCGCTGCTTCCGCCTGCTCCCATTGCTCGTCGGCGCCAATCGACTTCTCCGGGCGGGTCGAGAGCTCCACCTCGACCTGATCGAAGCCGAACCGGGAGTAGAGGGTGTCGATCGCCTCACAGATGTCCGTTACCTCGGCTCCTATCTGCTCGGGGGTGCAGAAAACGTGGGCATCGTCCTGGACGAAGGCCCTGACCCTGAGTAGACCGTGCAGAACACCTTCGCGCTCGTCGCGCGAGACCAGGCCGAACTCGGCGAGGCGCAGCGGAAGTTCCCTGTACGAATGACGAGTCGAACCGAACACGAGGCAGGCGCCGGGGCAGTTCATCGGCTTCAAGGCGAAACGACGGTCACCCACCTCTGACCCCTCAGAGCTCGTGAAGAACATGTTCTCCCGGTAGTTCTCGAAGTGACCGGACCGGTGCCAGAGCTCCTCGTCGAGGATCTGCGGTGTCTTGATCTCACGGTATCCCCGGCTCGAGAGCTGCTCGCGCACTTGATCCTCGACCAGTGCCAGCAGCACGGTGCCCTCGGGCAACCAGAAGGGGATGCCCGGAGCCTCCGGACGCATCATGAAGAGGTCCAGCTCCGGACCGAGGCGCCGGTGATCGCGCTCACGGGCCTGCTCGAGCAGCTCGAGGTGTTCTTCGAGGTCGGCCTTCTTGTGGAAGGCCGTTCCGTAGATTCGAGTGAGCATCTGGCGAGTCTCGTCGCCCCGCCAGTAGGCGCCGGCGAGAGAAGTCAGCTTGAAGGCACCGATCCTGCCGGTCGACGGAGCGTGCGGCCCCCGACACAGATCCTCGAAGCCACCATTGCGGTAGATCGAGACGCGGTCCTCCCCGCCGGCTCGCAGATCTTCGATCAGCTCGACCTTGTAGTCCTGATCTTGATCGCCGAAGTGCTCGATTGCCGAAGCGCAGTCGAGCTCACTACGCTCGAACGGCTCGTCGGCTGAGATGTGCTCGGCCATCTTCTCCTCGATCCTCGCGAGATCATCTTCACCAGGCGCGTCCCCGTCGGGGAACTCTATGTCGTAGTAGAAGCCGTCCGCGATAGGTGGCCCGATCGAGATCTTCGCCTCGGGCCAGAGGTCCAGGACGGCTTCGGCGAGCACGTGGGCCGCATCGTGACGAATCAATTCGAGAGACTCCGGGCTGTCGGCAGTGACTATCTCCAGATCGCCGCCGTCCGCTGGGAGTGGTCGCCCGAGATCCCGAACCTCTCCATCGACCTTGACCGCGAGCGCGGCACGAGCCAGACCCGGGCCTATCTGCGCAGCGGCCTCCGCACCGGTGGCGCCCGCCGGGAGCTCGAGTTCGGTCCCGTCGGGGAGCCTGAGTTGGATCGAATCCGACACTTGGCTGATCCTAGAGACAGGCACGGGCGGCGGGTGCGCCCGATAGCGTCTCCGGGATCGAATCCCCAATGTGATGGCCGTCACTCGGTCTTACATTTCGGCTAGGCTCTCGCTATCGCTCAAAGGTCGAGGGGGTCCGTGCCCGTGCGACCACGAACAGGGAGGAATCAGTTGAGACAGTCGAGGAAGCCAGGTCGGGTCGTCGCAGCAGTGGCAGGAGTGGTCGCTTCAATTCTCGTCGCAGCACCGCTCGCCTCCGCAGGCGTGACCGATTACGGACGCAACGACTCGGGTGGCTTCCGCAGCATCCTCCCCCCGGGGAGCGCCGGGGTCTTCGGAGGTGGCGCCTTCCTCGGAGCGCCTCTCCCGACTCACTTCTGGGATCAGCAGTCGCTCTACGAAGATCTGGTCTACGGAACACCCGGCCTCACCGACAGCGACATCTCCGACTACTTCAAGGACGCGACCTTCGGTGTCCGACCAGCCGACATCGAGTCGACGGTGCGCCCACGGAAGGGCGTGACGATCCTCCGCGAAGACGACTTCGGCGTGCCGAAGATCTACGGGACCACCCGGGCCAACACGATGTTCGGCGCCGGCTACGCCGGTGCGACGGATCGACTCTTCCTCATGGACGTACTGAGGCACACCGGTAGAGCCGAGCTGTCCCCGTTCCTCGGCGGAGCGAACCTCGGTTCCGACAGCAATCAGTGGAACTTCGCTCCGTACACCGAGGCGGACCTGAAGAAGCAGATCACCCAGTTCCCGAAGCAGTACGGAAAGGCAGGTCGTCAGGCAGTCTCTGATCTGAATTCGTACGTGGCCGGAATCAACCAGTACATCTCCGACGCCAAGGCAAACCGCAGAGGCGCAGTGATGCCCATCGAATATCAGGTTCTCTGGTCTGAGCCCCGAGTGATCGAGAAGTGGAAGGCGACCGACGTGATCGCCACGGCTTCGCTGATCGGAGGTATCTTCGGTGCGGGCGGCGGTGGCGAGGTCGCCTCCGCCGAGGCCTACAACGATCTGGTCGACGCTCTCGGCGCAGTCGAGGCAAAGGCCGTCTGGACCGACTTCCGGGCGAAGAACGACCCCGAGGCTCCGACGACCGTCTCGAAGCGATTCCCGTACCAGACCGGAGATCCCTTCCAGGGCAAGGGCCTGGCATTGCCCGATCAGGGAACCGTCGAGCGCTACCAGACCGCCAGCAGTCCGGCCAGCGCGCCCCGATCGGCGGCGCCGGACTTCGGTACCGGCCTCAAGGCCAGCATCGGTGGAGTCGGCCACGCGTCCAACTGGGAGCTCATTCCCGGAAGACGCTCGACCACCGGCCATCCGATCGCCGTGATGGGTCCTCAGGTTGGTTACTACATCCCGCAGGTGCTGATGGAGCAGGAACTCCACGGTCCAGGAATCGACACCCGGGGCGCAGCTTTTGCCGGGATCAACCTGGTCGTCCAGCTCGGCCGAGGTCGTGACTATGCCTGGAGTGCCACATCCGCAAGCGCTGATCTCACGGATACCTTTGCCGAACAACTGTGTGGCGGCAGCCGGACCAAATATCTCTACAAGGGCAAGTGCCGCAACATGGAGGTACTGAGCAAGCAGATCGCCTGGGAGCCGAACAACCTCGATTCGACCTCTCCCGGAACCCGCAATCTGACCGCGCTCCGGACCGTACACGGAATCGTCACCCACTACGCCGAGGTAGACGGAAAGCCTGTCGCATACGTGACCGCGCGGAGCACCTACGGACACGAGGCCGACTCTGTGATCGGCTTCTCGAAGCTGAACAGTCCGAATGCCGTCAAGAGTGCAGCGACCTTCCAGAAAGCAGCCCAGAAGATCACCTTCAGCTTCAACTGGGCTTATGTGGATGCGAAGGACACTTCCTACTACCTGTCTGGTCTCTACCCGCAGAGGGCAACCGGTGTCTCCGGTGACTTCCCTGTGTGGGGTACCGGAAAGTACGACTGGAGGAACTTCAACCCCGCCAACAGGACGATGGCCCAGATTCCGCCCTCTCAACATCCGAAGGGCATGAATCCCGATGTACTGGTCTCATGGAACAACAAGTACGCGCCGGGATTCTCCTCGGCCGACGACAACTGGAGCTACACCTCCAATCATCGCTCCAACATGATCTCGGACAAGCTCCAGCCCGGAGTCGACGCACAGGTCTCACCGTCGGATCTGGTCAAGTCGATGTCTCTCGCCGCAACGCAGGATCTCCGCTGCCTCGAGATCGTGCCGCTACTGAATACGGCGTTCGATCAGACTGGTGGCCAGCTCGACGAGTCGAACGGCACTGGCGACGCAATCGCAGATGCCGATGCAACCACAGCGAACGACATCATGGACACCCTGAACGCGTGGTACGACGACGGTTGCCATCGCAGGGATCTGAATCAGGATGGCTCATATGAACACGAGCAAGCGGTTGCCCTGCTCGACGGTACCTTCCGCGCGATGGTCAACGAGGCGTTCGAGACAGAACTGACGACCGCCGGCCTGACTGCGGTCAAGTCTGTCGCCGGAGGGTTTGACGACACCGGCGGCAGCCCGCACGCACCATCGTTCTCGGGAGCGTGGACGGGCATCTTCTCGAAGGACCTGCGAACGGTCTTCGGCATTGGAACGGTGCAGGGTCCATACAGCCGCGAGTACTGCGGCGGCGGCGACCCGAATGCCTGCCGGTCGGCCCTCGCGAACGCAATGGCTTACACGGGCCGATCCAGCGTGCTGGACTCTGGATTTGCCGGTCTATATAACGGTGGTACTGCCTGCGACTCCGATCCCGCCCCTGATTGCTTCGATCGGAACCGGAGCAGGGTGACCTCGGCCGCGCCGACCTTCTACGGCGACATCGTGTACACGAGCTTCCCATTCCAGAATCGACCGACCTTCCAGCAGGTCATTACGACAACCAAGAAACTGCGGCGCTGACCAGCGGTCTGCGCTGGTTCAGCCGACAGTGCATAGTCGTGCGCCACGCTCGGCCGAGAGCGTGGCCCTCCACGGTCGGCTCGAGCGATCTCGCGGAAACGAAACCTCGGCCGCCCTGCGACCCACCGAGCCGACCGCGACCGGATCAGTACCAAAACGCATTGCCGAAACGGTAAGAGCCCCCACGCCGTCCCCGTAAGGGAGCACCAACAGCGATTTACCCGGTGCGATTTTTGCGGTTGCGCTGCGGGTCGAACCCGGAGTTGGCAGTACCCAGCCGCAGCGTGCGCTCGGCTGGGCACCGGTGGCGCGCGCCGGCTTGATCGCCTCGGCGGCGATCAAAATCCCATCAACCTCGGTCCGCAAGTGGGAATCGGCGGTTCGAAGCTCCGCGGGTGCATACGCCGCACTACCGAACCGATCGATCGATCGCCTCTGTAGGCCAACGGCCACAAAGTTCGACCAGCGAGTCGGGGAGCTTCCATCTCCCTTCTTGTCGATAAATCCGTATGAAGGGGAGGCAGCAGGCCCGGCAACCTCGAGTGCGCTGAGTGCTGCGCGGGCAGAAATACCGGCAGACCTCAATCCGTTTGCCGCCTTGCCGTAGATGCTGGCGTTTGCAATCGCCCCGAGCGCGAACACGGCGAGGACCGCGACGTAGCCACCCTTTTGCCACCGGATGCCCGGTGAGATCTCGCAGAGGATCCAGACCACACACATCACCGTGAAGTAGAGGTAGCGCGGAGACGTTGGCTGGCGGTCCGGATCAGACATCCCGAAGGCGATCAAGATCAGGAACGCCACCAACATGCTGGCTGGAATCAGCACCCGAGATGAGATTCGTGCCCGGCCGCTGCGCCACACCGTGCCCACCCCCACCACAGCCAGCGCCAACAGTAGATAGCCGGGTGCGAGGTCGAAGTTCAACTCACCCGACTCGGTGAGGCGATAGAAGGCCCCAGTGATGGCAGCGAGTGCAGCCGCCGGCCCCTGCACCAGAGATGCAGCAGCAAACGCAGCGTTGCCGAGCGCCAGAGGCTCCTCGAACGAGTCGAGGCCGGGTGAGAGATATCGCGACCAGAGAAACCAGGCCAGATAGACCAGCAGAGCCGGAGCGACCACCCAGAGTCGCGCCTTCAAAGATGGGTCGCTCAACCAGATCAAAACCGCCGCACCGACCAGAAATGGCAGCGCCCCGCTATGAGAGAGAACCGCGACACCCAGCAACACCGATGCAATGAATGCCCACCATCTCCCCGTGCGCTCCAGCGCGAGCAGCGCCGCAAGGCCCAGAACGATCGGAGTCAAGATCACGATGCCGTAGGCGCTCGCTGTAACCGGCCAGGCGGCCCCGAGAAAGAAGAGCGGGGCGAGACAGCAGACGATCAGCCACGGATTGACCCGTCGGCGCAGATACAAGAAGAGCAACCAGACGGCAGCGATCTGGAGCAGAAGGCCGAGTAGTTTGAACGGCAGGTAGGAGCCGGCACCGAAGATCTCGAGCAGCGATCTGTAGAGCAGGATATTGACCAGGATCAGATGCCCGCTGGTGCCGTGGAGGCTCCACTCGATACCCAGGTTCGGGAAGAAAGCAAAGCGCGTCCACTCATCCGAGAAGAAGTACTGACCGCGGGTCAGCAACAAAAACCAGACCGAGGCGATCAGGCTCAACAGACCCAGAGCAAACAGCGGTGCGCGCGGGTCTGTGAGCCAACCACTTGCCGCTGCGCCCCAACTTCTGGGCTGCGCTGCGGGCCTCGCTTTTCCAGGATGTGACATTGGGCTGGGAGGCTAGCCACCCCGAGGCGCAAGACCGGCCACACGCTTGCGGCCGGTCGGATGGAACACGATCTGTCGAGAGACGGGTACCGCTACATCGGGTCGACGCGGAACTTCTTGCGCACCGGATTGGCCTTCTTGAAGAAGACCGCTGTGTCGCTCTTCATCCTCCAACCGTCGGGGAGATCGCCCGAAGGGATCGAGAGGAATTGCTTGAAGTAGCCCACGGCGCTCTTGCAGGTGACGATCGAACCCTTGGGGATGATCAGCTTGTAGTAGCCCTTGGGGAAGCTGAGCGGACCGATCTGGTCGTTGTTCAGCACCTTGAACGCTCCGGGACAGACCACGCCGCTCGGAGTGGGCGGAGTCGGGCCGGGCGTGGGACCCGGAGTAGGGCCGCTCACCTTCCGAACGCCGAACTTGCGGCCCCCGTTCTTCAGGAAGTTCGCCTTACCGGTATCGATTGCGCTGACCGTCCAGCCACCTCCGAGATTGCCGTCGTAATCCTGCAGGAATTTGGAGAACTTGGTCGACGCAAGGGAACAGGTGAAGCTCGGATTGCTGGTCAGGATCACCAGCTGGTAGTTGCCCTTCGGGAAGGAAGCGGTCCCGATGCGATCGTTGTGCAGGACCTTGAAGGTTCCCGGACAGTTGGTGGCTGCCTCACTGCGCTCTGCACTGAACGCGAATAGCGCTGCCATCGAGGCCAACGCCGCGCCGAAAGCAAACAGTCTCGTTCTGGATC
>JAUMFR010000032.1:0-1905 GCA_032119755.1 Solirubrobacterales bacterium
GAGCAGCTTCCGCTCGAGGACTGTGAGCAGGGGCAGGATGGCGAACATCACGCCGAAGATCACGATCGACTTGACGACCAGCAGCCAAGGCGCCTCCGCGAAAGCGGTATCGGCGATCGGGGGGAATCCGTTCATGCGATTTCTGTCTGACCCACCGGAGTCGCGACCTCTATCCGGATCGTCCTCGAACCCGGGACCGCGCCGGTGAGCAGGTTTCCGTTCCCGTCCCGGGCACCGCAGATCAGGAAGGCGGCACCGGGGATCATCGCCTCGCGGATCGCCACCTTCGCCTCGACCGACGCGCCGTCGCCGGCGCTGACCTCGACGGCCTGGCCCTGTTCCAGTCCGAGCCTCTCCGCGTCGGGGATGGAGATCTCGAGGCTCTGCATCGGTACCAAGAACTCGAGTGCCGGGCTGCGTTCGGCGACCTCCGCCGCCCAGAGGTCACGACGGGTGCCCAACCGGATCGAGTCTGGTGCTCCGTTCGAACCCGGGACGGATGTCTGTGCGTCGGCCGTCGGCACGCCGCCCGCGGGTACGCGCCCCGCCGCTCCCTCGCGATCCTGCCAGCGAATACCCTGCCCGGCGAGATCCTCCTCGGTTATCCCCTCGTAGAGACCATTCGAGGAGGTCATCGCGGTGAACAGTCCGGGCTGGTCGCTGAACCCGCAGTCGACTCCCAACTCCGTTGCGACCGCCGCGAGGAAGTTCCAGGTCGGCAGCAGGCCGTCGGGAGGCGGGACATTCCTTCGAACCCTCTGAAGACGACCCTCCGGATGGGTGATCGTTCCTTCCTTCTCCGAGAAGTTTTCAGCGGGGATCACGAGGTTGGCCAAGGAGGAAGACGGGGTCTCGAACGAAGAGATGGCGATGACGAAGGCGTTGCCGAGGGCCTGTCTCCATCCCTCACCGTCGGGATGAGTGCGAACCGGGTCGGAGTCGGCCAGCAGGACCGTCTCGAGGCTCCCGTCCCGCAGCTTCTCGCAGATCTCTGACACTCCCGGGCCCGCGGGCGCTTCGGCCAGACCGGCGGACGCGCCCGGCAGGCAACCGACCTCGCGCAGGCCCCTGCCGTTCGCCTCTGTGGGGATCTCGATCAGACCCGAGGTCTCGGTGCCTTCGATCCCCAGAACCGCCGCGAGATCCATCAGGGCGGAAATGGCTCCGGGCTCGCTCCAGAGTTCCTCGCCCCAGACCACGACTACATCTTCGGCACCGCGGAGTTCCGTCGCCAGTGCGGCGACTGCTTCCGCATCCGGCCCACTCGAGGAGCCGTCGCTGCGGATCTCGCCGGCCAGTTGCGAGATGAACCCGGCCGCGGCACCGGGCAGGTAGCGCCCCACCGCATGAGCGCGTCGATCGAGGGCGGTGGGAGAATCGGTCGCAACCGCTAGGCGCACGCCGTTCCGCCTGACTCCCTTGCGGATGCGGAGATCGCAGATCGGCATCTCGTTGCGCGGGTCCGCGCCGAGCACCAGCACCGCCCCCGCGTGATCGATGTCGCGCATTCGCGCGGTCAGACCGGGATTCGAGAGGTCCCTCACCGCACCGGCGTCCGCCGGGTGCGCTCCCGAGTCGATCGCGTTTCCACCCAGTCCTTCTCGCAGGATCCGCCCGAGGAGCCATCCCTCCTCGTTGGAGGCGCCACCGCCAGCGAGCACGGCCGTCTTCTCGCCCGACGACTTCAGAGCCTTCGTCACCCGGGAGAGTGCGTCGTCCCAGGAGATCGGAGAGAGTTCACCGTCGCCCCCACGGAGCATCGGCTGGGTGATTCGATCCTCCGAGCCGAACGACTGGAAACCGAATCGCCCCTTGTCGCAGAGCCAGCCGTCGTCCACGTCCTCGTTGTCGCGTGCGAGGACTCGCAGGACCTCTTCGTCGCGGATCGAGAACTTGACGTTGCAC
>JAUMFR010000033.1:0-2207 GCA_032119755.1 Solirubrobacterales bacterium
AAGGAACGATCACCCATCCGGAGGGTCGTCTTCAGAGGGTTCGAAGGAATGTCCCGCCTCCCGACGGCCTGCTGCCGACCTGGAACTTCCTCGCGGCGGTCGCAACGGAGTTGGGAGTCGACTGCGAGTTCAGCGACCAGCCCGGGCTGTTCACGGCGATGACCTCCTCGAACGGTCTCTACGAGGGGATAACCGAGGAGGATCTCGCCGGGCAGGGTGTCCGGTGGCAGGATCGCGAAGGAGCGGCGGGGCGCGTACCCGCGGGCGGCGCGACATCCCAGATGGCTGCACCGCCATCCGCTCCCGGATCGGCCGGAGTACCGGACTCGATCCGGTTGGGCACCCGTCGTGACCTCTGGGCGGCGGAGGTCGCCGAACGCAGCCCGGCGCTCGAGTTCCTGGTGCCGATGCAGAGCCTCGAGATCTCCATATCCGACGCTGAGAGGCTCGGACTGGAACAGGGCCAGGCCGTCGAGGTCAGCGCCGGCGACGGCGCGTCAGTCGAGGCGAAGGTGGCGATCCGCGAGGCGATGATCCCCGGTGCCGCCTTCCTGATCTGCGGTGCCCGGGACGGGAACGGAAACCTGCTCACCGGCGCGGTCCCGGGTTCGAGGACGATCCGGATAGAGGTCGCGACTCCGGTCGGTCAGACGGAAAGCGCATGAACGGCTTCCCCCCGATCGCCGATACCGCTTTCGCGGAGGCGCCTTGGCTGCTGGTCGTCAAGTCGATCGTGATCTTCGGCGTGATGTTCGCCATCCTGCCCCTGCTCACAGTCCTCGAGCGGAAGCTGCTCGGTCGCTTCCAACAGCGCTACGGACCCAATCGAGTCGGGCCGGTAGGCCTGCTCCAGCCATTGGCCGACGTCGGCAAGTTGCTCGGCAAGGAGCACTTCCGCCCCGACGGTGCGGTTCCGTTCCTCTTCGCGATCGGTCCGCTGCTGGTCGTGCTCTCGGGCATCCTGGCGATCGCGATCATCCCGTTCGGGAACGTCGTCGACGGAGTCGGGCTGTACGGAATCGACGTCTCGATCGGGATCCTCTACTTCTTCGCGGTCGGCTCGATCGCCTTCTACGGACTCCTGCTCGCTGGATGGTCCTCGGGTTCGAAGTACAGCTTCCTTGGCGCCATGCGCGCTGCGGCCCAGCTGATCAGTTACGAGGTGGCGATGGGGCTTTCGCTCCTCGGCGTGATCTTCATGGCCGGATCGCTCTCGCTGGTCGACATCGTCGAGGCCCAGAGCGGCCTCTGGTTCATCGTGCCGCAGATCGTCGGATTCCTCGTGTTCATGCTGGCGGGCTTCGCTGAGACGAACCGGACCCCGTTCGACCTGCCCGAGGCAGACGCCGAGTTGGTTGCCGGATACCAGACCGAGTACGGGGGGATGCGCTTCGGCTCTTTCCTGCTGGCCGAGTACATAGAGATCACCGTGGTCTCTGCGATCGGCGCGGCGATGTTCCTCGGCGGATTCCTCGGGCCTGGGCCGGACTGGCTGGGACCGCTCTGGATGGGGATCAAGACCTTCGTGCTGATCCTGATGTTCATCTGGATTCGCGCCACCATTCCGAGAGTCCGGTACGACCAGTTGATGAGCCTGGGCTGGAAGATCCTGCTGCCGATCGCAACCCTGAACGCACTCGTAACCGCCGTCGTGGTGACGCTCACCTGAGGAGAGAGATGCACGCGAAACTGAACCAAGACAAAACCGACTGGAGCCCGTTCCCTTATCTGCAGGAAGCCGATGTGATCTCGGTCCAGAGGGGTCCCGAGGCGGGCGGCGCTGCGGGCGGTTGGCGCGCTCTGCGCGAGACCATGAGGGGCATGAAGACCACCTTCGCCCGACTGGTCGAGGGGCCGGTCACCCTCCAGTACCCGGAGGAGAAGACCGCCGTTTATCCGCGGTTCAGAGGCCGTCACAAACTCCATCGGTTCACCGACACGGGCCTCGAGAAGTGCGTCGGTTGCTCGCTCTGCGTTGCGGCATGTCCGGCCGACTGCATCCGGGTTGTCGCGCGAGAGAACGATCCCGACGATCGAATCTCGGCCGGTGAGCGATACGCCGAGGTCTACGAGATCAACCTCGCTCGTTGCATCTTCTGTGGCTACTGCGAGATCGCCTGCCCGTTCGACGCGATCACCATGGGTCACGACTACGAGATGGCCGACTACAACCGGGCGGACCTGATCTTCACCAAGGAGATGCTGCT
>JAUMFR010000034.1:0-8111 GCA_032119755.1 Solirubrobacterales bacterium
CCACTACTTCGGCTCGATTCCCGAGCGCGTGCTCGCCTGCATGCTCGAGACCGAGCTGGAGCTCGCGAAGCTCGGCGTTCCCGTCCAGACCCGTCACAACGAGGTGGCTCCGGCCCAGTACGAGATCGCGCCACTATTCGAGAACTCGAACGTCGGCTCGGATCATCAGCAGCTGCTGATGCAGGTGATCCAGAATGTCGCCCGCAAGTACGGGCTCGTCTGCCTGTTGCACGAAAAGCCGTTCGCCGGCGTGAACGGCTCGGGCAAGCACAACAACTGGTCGATGGGTACCGACACCGGGCACAATCTGCTCGATCCGGGCGATACTCCGGCAGAGAACCTGAGCTTCCTCTTCTTCTGCGCCGCCGTGATCCGAGCCGTCAACAGGCATCAGGGTCTGCTGCGCGCATCGGTTGCGAACATCGGCCAAGATCATCGGCTCGGCGCCAACGAGGCTCCTCCAGCGATCATCTCGATGTTCCTCGGAGCGGAGCTTGACAACGTGTTCGAGGCGCTCGCCGGTGGCAAGGCCGGCGACGACAAGGCCGGTCAGACCCTGGATCTGGGGTCAGCCGTGCTGCCTCCTCTACCGCTCCACGGAGGAGACCGTAACCGGACCTCGCCGTTTGCCTTCACCGGCAACAAGTTCGAGTTCCGGGCCCTCGGGTCGAGCATGTCGCTCGCATTCCCCAACACGGTTCTCAATACGATCGCCGCGGAGTCGATCGACGAGCTGTCTGATTCGCTCGAGAAGAAGCTGGAGAGCGGAACCAAACTCGCCGACGCAGTGGGTGAAGTCGTTGCCGAGACCTACAAGGCCAACAAGGCCGTCTGCTTCAGCGGCGACAACTACTCGGACGAGTGGCACAAGGAGGCCAAGAAGCGTGGTTTGAAGAACCTCCGCACCACTCCCGACGCGCTACCTGAGGTCACCGCCAAGAGCACCGTCGAGGCGTTCGAGAAGTACGGAGTGCTCTCCGAGCGGGAGCTCGAGTCGCGCTACGAGGTATGGGTCGAGCAGTACGCGATCCGGGCGAACATCGAGGCCGAGACCGCCGAATCGATCGCCCGCACAATGATCCTGCCGGCAGCGCTGAAGCAGTTGGCACTCGGCGCCGCCGCCAAGGACCTGACTGTCGGCAAGCAGGTCAAGCCGCTCGTGACCAAGCTGAATATGGCAATCGGCAAACTCGCCAAAGCCAACGCCTACCCCGACTCGCTCGAAGGCCTCAAGCTCGCCGTGCATGCCCGCGACAAGCAGCTCGCCGCGATGGACGAGGTGAGGGATGCGGCAGACGCTCTGGAAAAGGTCGTGGCCGACGAGTACTGGCCGCTTCCGAAGTACTCGGAGATGCTGTTCATCAAGTAGTCGGCCAGACCTGACGAGTAGACGAGTCGAAAAACATCGGGGCGGCTGGATTCGAACCAGCGACCTCGGCCACCCAAAGGCCGCGCGCTACCAGGCTGCGCCACGCCCCGATGCGGCGAGTCTAGAGGCGGGCGCTGCCGCAGCGGGCTCTAGGGTTGGCTGATGGCCGAAATCGCCCCGATCAACGCGATCCACTACGACCTCGAGCGGGTTGGACCCTTCGCCGATCTAGCCGCGCCCCCATACGACGTGATCGATGCTGCCGGTCGGTCCGAACTCCTCCTGAGCTCCCCGAAGAACATCGTCGAGATCGACCTCCCCGAACCACCGGCCGACGACCTTGACGGAGACCGATACGCAAACGCCGCGGAGATCCTCTCAGGATGGCTCGACGACGGGACGATGGTGCGTGATGATGCCGCTTCGATCTGGGCGATGACCCAGGAATACAACGGGCCGGGCGGCATCAGGATGACCCGCCACGGATTCCTATGCAGGGTACGACTTGCCGAATACGGCTCGGGTATTCGCGCTCACGAACGCACCCAGCCCGGACCGAAGGAGGATCGGCTTCGGCTGACTCGATCCACTCGCTGCAATCTCTCCCCGGTCTTCTCGCTCTACGACGGCGACGCCTGGCCGACTCTCGCGCCGACGATCGAAGGACAGCCGGTTTGGGCCCAGGTCACGGATTCTGACCAGACCGAACACCGGATCTGGCAGATCACCAACCCGGAGGTGATCGAATCCGTCGCTACTGCCATAGCCGACGCCGAGATGCTGATCGCCGACGGGCACCACCGCTACGAGACCGCCCTGACCTACCGCAGCGAGAGGATCGAGGCGGAAGGCGAGGCCGGCGATGCCGACTTCGTGATGATGGCGCTTGTCGGTCTGGACGATCCGGGTTTGACCGTCTTCCCCACTCACCGCTTGCTGACCGAGATCGCAGCCGATGAGGCGAAGCGAACACGGCTCGGTGAGGGCATGCGGGAGCTGTTCGATATCTCTCGGGTCGAACACTCGGACCTCGACCCAGGCGACGCGGAGGGCATTGGTGTGTTCGGCTACCTCGACTCGCATCACCAACAGCCAATGCGACTCACCCTCAACGATGCGGGTCGCAAGATCGTCGATTCCGAGCTAGGCGGGTCCTCTGATGCCTATCGGGATCTCGACGCCGCGATCCTCGAGGCGGTGGTGTTCAAGCACTTGCTCGAGATGACCGAGGACGACATCGCAGCCAAACGCGGACTCGCCTACACCCCGCACCATGAAAAGGCGCTGCAGATGCTCGACGCAGGAGATGCAGACGTCGCGTTCCTCCTCCGTCCAACGCCGGTGGAGGCCGTCAAGGACGTCGCAGCTGAAGGCGAGACGATGCCACCCAAGTCCACCTACTTCTTCCCGAAACTGCTCACCGGCATTGCGTTGAACCCTCTCGGTTAGCGCTGGCGAGCCAGTGGCCATAGGATTACCAACGTGAAGATCTACACCCGCAAAGGCGATGACGGTTCGACCTCTCTCTGGTACGGCGGTCGGGTGGTCAAACACGACCCGCGAACCGAAGCCTACGGCTCCGTAGACGAGGCTAACTCCGCGCTCGGTGTGGCCCGAGCGCTCTGCGGCGGCGAGGACGAGGAGGTCGCGCGTGATCTGCTGGCGCTGCAGAACGGACTGTTCGTGGTCGGAGCAGAGCTCGCCACGGCTCCGGAGGCCGCCGACAGGCTCGAGGACGGGATCAGCCGCGTAACCGAACCTATGGTCGCCGAGTTGGAGGAGGCGATCGATCGGTACATGGATCGGGTGGACCTGCCCCCGAAGTTCGTCATCCCCGGAGGGACGCACCTCTCGGCCGCACTCGACGTGGCGCGAGCCTCTACCCGCCGCGCGGAGCGACGAATAGTCGAGCTGAAGGATTCCGGCGGGCTCGCCTCCGAGAGCGTGCTCCACTACATCAACCGCGCGTCCGATCTGATCTGGGCTATGGCCCGCTTCACCGACGTCGCCGATCCGGAACTCTTCGAGGGTCGCGGTGAGACTGGAGAAAGCGGAGACGGAGGATGAGCGCGCAGAGGATGGCGAGCCTGACCAGACGGGAGGGCCTGACCAACGAGATCGTCTGTCGGCAACACCGACTGGTGGCCGATGAACCGACCGACGAGGGCGGCGCCGACCTTGGTCCCAAACCGACCGAGCTCCTCGCCGCGGCGCTCGCGAGCTGCACAGCGATAACGATCGAGCTCTATGCCGAGCGGAAGGGGTGGGACATCGGTCGACTCACAGCTGATGTATCGGTCGGCGAGGCCTCCGACGGTTCCAGTCCGCGCTTCGAAGTCGAGATCGAGATCCCGACTGCACTCGATGCTGATCAACTCGATCGGATCGAGACGATCGCAGGGAAGTGCCCCGTTGCGCGGCTGTTGAAGGCCGACGGGACAGAGGTCGCGGATTCGGTGACCGCCGCGGCTTGAACGGCGTCACCCCATCGGCTGATCCGCTCGCCGGCTTGCGCACCGCCCTGCTCGATCCTGAGCACGCGATCGGCATGGAGGTCAAGGGAGGCAAGAAGGAGGCAGCGGTGCTCGTGCCGGTGTACGACTGGTCGGGCTCACCGGGCCTGCTGATGACCGAGCGCCGCGCTGACTTGCGACGTCATGCAGGCGAGATCTCGTTCCCCGGTGGCAGACGCGACCAGGGAGAGCATCTGATCGACACAGCGCTCAGGGAAGCCGAGGAGGAGATAGGGCTGCCCGGTGCCGAGGTAGAGATCATCGGCGCCCTGCCGCCCGTAGGGACCTTTGTCACCGGCTACAGGATCAATGCCTTCGTCGGAGTGATCGAGCCTCCGGAGTCACTCTCGCTCGCCCCGAACCCGGATGAGGTGGAGGCGATACTGAGGGCACCGCTTGGCGACTTGCTGGAGACGCGTACCCAGCGTCGGGTTCCCCAGAGCAGAATCCCGCTGAGAACCGACACCTTCGAAGCAGAGGGTCGACTGGTCTGGGGAGCCACGGCGCGGATCCTCTCCCACTTCTTCGAGTTGGTCGAGGATCCGCGGCGGCTATGAATCGTCGAGCGGCGACTTGCCCTGCCAGCAGCGCAGAGACTGCTCAGCTCACCTCTCTCAGGTTTCCGGTTTCTACCTCGTAGACGAAACCGCGAACAGCGTCCGTCTTCGGGATGAAGGGACTGGACTGGATGCGGCGCACGGACTCGCGGACACTCCCCTCCAGATCGGGGAAGGCCTCGCTCGCCCACTCCGGTTCCTCACCGACATCTTCTTTGATCTGAGCCTTGAACTCCTCGTCAGTGAAGGTGAGCATCCCGCAATCTGTGTGATGGATGAGGATTATCTCCTCGGTTCCGAGCAACCGCTGTGAGATCGCAAGTGATCTGATCTCATCATCGGTCACCACCCCTCCGGCATTCCTGATCACGTGGGCATCACCTTCCTGCAGCCCAAGGAGTCCCTGAACATTCAGACGCGCATCCATGCAGGCGAGGATCGCGACCTTCTTGCCAGGAGGGACGGGGAGATCGCCCTTGTCGAAGGTCTCGGCGTAGGCCTCCGAGTTCTTGAGGAATTCATCGGTAGCGCTCATCGTTTCCCTTTCTATACGTCGTGGTTCAATAAATACCTAATACTTGATCGGTATTAGATATTTATAGCAGCCACACGCTCAACGCGCCTCGAGGAGCGAGTCCAACGCATTCGCGGTCTCGACCGCCCAGCCCTCCGAGTCCCGCTGCCCCTCCAGGAAGCTGACCGGTATCCGCCAGGTATCGCTGGCGTTCTGCACGATCGCCCGCCCCTCCTGCAGCCTGCTCGACTGAACCGAACCGACGGCCTCGTAGGCAAAGCCCCTGACCGGAGTATCCACCAGACGTTCCATCAGGCTCTGCAGCCGCGGTCCGTAAATGGCCGCGATCACCTCGGGCTCGGCCTCGGCGGTGCCCATGAGCCAAGCAACCGCTGCCACATCCCCGACCAGATCGAGAATTGTGCCTGGTCGGTCCGGATCGGCAAGCGATGCATCGATGCCGGCCTGCTCGATCGATCGCAACCCGGTCTCCTCCCTGCTCGTCCCGCGCACCTGCCACCCCCGCTCGATGAGCTCTACCCCCAACTCGCGGCCGTGGCATCCGCATCCAACTATCAACGCTCTCGCCATCGTTCGAGATTACCCCCGATGGTCGCTGACCGACCAGCGACTCCGTTAGCCTCGGCTGATGCCCCAAACCCCCCAGTTGGCAAGCATCGACGGCAAAGTAGGGCCGACCAGAGAGGCCGTGATCCCGGCCCACGACGACGGTCTGCTCCGAGGCGATGGAGTATTTGAAGTGATCAAGGTCTACGGCGGTAACCCTCATGCGATGGATGACCACCTCGACCGAATGGAGCGCTCGGCTACGGCGATAAGCCTAGCTCTGCCGCGGGAAGAACTCGAAGTTGAGGCCCGGACTCTGCTCGAACAGGCCGGAGAGGTCGACTCCCAGCTGAGGCTGGTCGTGACCCGCGGCGGTCGACGCCTTGCCTTCGTCGAGCCACTGGTCGAGTGGCCGGAGACCGCTGTACTCGCAACCGTGACCTACGCCCCCAGCGTCATCCTCACCGGGGTCAAATCGCTCTCATACGGGGCCAACATGCACTCGACCCGGATCGCGAAGGAACGCGGCGGGAACGAGTCGCTTCTCGTCACCCCTGATGGAATCGTCATGGAGGGACCGACCTGCTCGATCTTCTGGGCCGATCGCAATGGCGTACTGAAGACCCCAGCTCTGGAGACCGGAATCCTCGACTCGATCGTGCGCGACCGGGTGATCGGCGAGATGAAGGTCGAAGAAGGCATCTACCCGCTCGAGGATCTGCTCTCGGGAAGCGAAGCCTTCCTCGCCTCCACTACCCGCGAGATCCAGCCGATTTCCGCCATCGACGAAACGGATTTACCTGAGGCTCCGGGACCTGTGACTCGGGAGGCTCAGAACGCCTTCAGTGCGATGCTCGAGCGCGAACTCGGCAGACGACCTGCCTGAGCTCGAGTTCAGATGCTCGGCGGGGTATCCCGCAGATACCACTCGGCGTCCAGTGCACCCTTGCAGCCTGAGCCGGACGCGGTGATCGCCTGTCGATAGGTGTGATCGACCAAGTCTCCGACCGCGAAAACGCCTGCGAGTTTTGTCCGGGTCGAGGGCTCTTTACAGACCACGTAGCCCTCGCCGTCGAGATCCACTTGACCCTCGACCAGGTTCGACAGTGGCGTATGCCCGATCGCGACGAACGCACCTCCGACCGCGATCTCTTCCTTCTCCCCGGTCTCGGTGTTCTCCATTGCCACCTTGGCGATCTTGCCGTCGTCTCCAGCAATGAACTCGGTAGGTGCGTAAGGGGTCATGAACTCGATGTTGTCTCGCACGATCCTGCATGATCTTGGAAGCCCTGAATTCATCCCGCCTGTGGACGATGGTCAGCTTGCTGGCGAACTTCGAGACGAAGATCGAGTCCTCCATCGCCGAGTCACCACCTCCGATCACCACGACCTCTTGATCCTTGAAGAAGGCACCGTCACAGACCCCACAGGTCGAGACACCCATTCCCTGTAGCTCCTGCTCGCCAGGAATCCCGAGCCGCTTGGGCTCGGCACCCATCGAGAGGACGACCGACTTTGCACGATGCTCCTCCCCACCGACCACGACGGTGTGGATCCCACCATCGGTCAGACGGAGCTCGGTCGCATCATCGGTGATGAAGCGAGTCCCGAATCGCTCGGCCTGCGCACGGAACTCGCCCATCATCGCGGGGCCCATGATCCCGTCGGGATAACCCGGATAGTTCTCGACATCGGTGGTGTTCTGGAGTTGACCACCCCAAGCGAACCCCTCCACGACGAGCGGCTCCAGCTCGGCCCGAGCCGCGTACAGGGCCGCCGTGTAGCCAGCGGGGCCTCCACCCACCACGATCATGTTTTCGATTCGCTCTTCAGTCACCTGAAATCCATCCTAACGAGAGCGACCGTCCCCACTCCCTCTGGTTCATCCGCCGGGCGAACCGTCGCCTGATCGCGCGGTCGCCTCGGTCGGCGGAGGGAGAGGCACGCTCCTCCCCTCGGCCTCCCAGCGTGCAACGGTGTGTCGGAGTTGGAAGAAAGCAACAATCCCCGGTGGTATCGGCAACCAGAAGGCGATCACCCTATAGGTGAGTACCGCCGCAAACACCTCCGTCGCTGGTATATCGAACAGCACGAAGGCTCCGATCATGCCCGCGTCGACCGCGCCGACTCCGCCGGGTGCCAGCGGGAAGAGATTCGCGACCATGCCGAGGAAGAAGCCCTGGACGATCACGCCGAACGGGACCTCGACGTGAAATGCCTGGAAGCTCGCCCAGAGGATTCCGATGCTCGCTGCCCAGAATCCGATCGCACCGCTGAAGGCGAGCACCGCACTCTTCGGGTCGTCCGCGAACGCGAGAGCGTCACGGGTGCCCTGAGCGAATGTCGCAGGGGCGGATGCAACCCTCTTCGCGACCTTCGCGAAACGACCCGAGAGAGCCTTCTCTATACGTCCTTCGATGTCGCCCGGCAGGAGGGCCAGAAGGGCGACGATCAATATGGCCGATCCCGCCAGCGCGGCAGGGATGATCGTGGTCGACACCTTCCCTCCACCGGGCAGGACGCCGGTCCGCAGCAGGATTCCGAAGATGATCAGCGAGAACATGTAGATGGAGTAGAGGATCACCAGGAAT
>JAUMFR010000035.1:0-4390 GCA_032119755.1 Solirubrobacterales bacterium
GCCCTCTCCGCTGAGGTGCGAGTCGAGATCAACCGCACGCAGGAGTTCATTCAGTTGCATTGGGTCGATTCTAGGAGCGGGCATGGAGCCTTTTTCAGGTATCGAGCGGAAAACCGCCCGTCCTGCGCCTAGCCCGGGGCGATTCCGAGATAAGGCAAAGCGAACGAGGCGATATCGGCCACCACCGGAGCGGCCACCTTGCCGCCGGAGGTCTCGTACTTGGGTTCATCGACCAGAACGGCGATCACCAGCTGGGGGTTATCGGCCGGAGCGAAGCCGACGAAGGAGGCAACGTAGCGGGTCTCCGAGTAGCCACCGTCTTCTGCCTTCTCAGCTGTACCGGTCTTGCCAGCGAGCGTGTAGTTGGGAACGGAAACCTCAGCAGCCGTACCTCCTGCCTCGACCACGCCCTTGAGCATTTCCCGGACGCTTGCAGCCGTGGATTCGCTGATGATCCGCTCCGGTTTGCGCGCCGGGGTGGTCGGGTTGCCGCCGACCGATTCAACCAATCGCGGAGCGAGGAGCTTCCCGCCGTTGGCGATGGCCGAATAGGCGCTCGCCATCTGGATCGGGGTGACCGAGAGGCCTTGGCCGATCGGCAGGTTACCCATGGAAGATCCCGAATACTCGTCCCGCTCAGGGACGATCCCCCGCTCCTCGGCGGGGAACTCGATGCCAGTCTGTCTTCCGAACCCGAAGCGGTCGACCCACTGCGAGAAGCTGTCTGCACCGTGCTCGAGGCCGATGGTCACCGCGCCGACGTTCGAGGACTGAGCGAGGATCTCGCTCACCGACATGGTCATGGTTGGGCGCGGGTGGGACTCGCCGATGACACGGTCGTAGACCTTGATCTTCGGGGCGAGGGTGAATGAGGATGAGGGGCTGACGACGCCATCCTCCAGTGCGCCAGCGACCGTGAAGGCCTTGAAGGTCGATCCCGGCTCATAGGTGTAGCCGGTCGGGCGATTGAGCAGGTCCTCGTTCGTTGCCTTGGAGAGGTCCTTCGGATCGAAGCCCGGCCAACTCGCCATCGCAAGGACATCTCCGGTATTCGGATTCATCACCACGGCTGCAGCGCTCTTTGCGGAGTAGCGCTCGGCCACCTCCGTTACCGCCGTCTCGGCCTTGGCCTGGATCGAGGAATCGAGCGTGAGCTGGATGTCGGCGCCCATCGAAGCCTCTTGCGAGGTCTCGAAGCGAAGCGGGTATCCACGAGCGTCATAAACGATCTCCTGACTCCCGTCGGTCGCCCCGAGCACAGACTGCTGGCCTGCCTCGAGTCCGGTGAGCCCCTGATTCTCGCTGCCAACGGCTCCGATGACGTGCGCAGCAACGGCCCCCTGGGGATAGACGCGGCGGCTGGTCGGCAGCGTGGTGATTCCTGGCAGATCGAGATCTTCGATTTCGTTCCCGTCGAACAGGCTCGCCCCCTGGGAGACGTAGGCGAAGCCCGACTCTGGATCCGAGATGGACTCGGATATGTCGGTCGGCGACTCGTCGAGGTAGGGAGAGAGACGCGCAGCCGTCATGGCGGGGTCCTCGATCTGGTATGGAGTGGCGACGACGTCGACCGCGTCTTCGCTCAACGCCAGAGGACGACCTCTGCGATCGAGGACACGACCCCTCAGGCCGGGCACCTCGACCTCTGCTACCTGTTGCTCACGAGCCTGCGCCTGCAGGTCCCCGCTCTTCACTACCTGCAACCAACCGGCCCTGAGCAGAGCTGCGAACAGGACCAAGGCGAATACCCCGAACAAGAGCCCGACTCTCCGGTTGATCGCCTGCACCGAAGATGGCTCCCTAGCGGTTGTATCCGAGGTTGAGTGCCGCTTGCTCTGCGTCGTCCGGACTCGTGTTCAGGTATCGAACCTCGGTCGGGTCCAGAACAATCATCCCCAGGGACGGAGCTGCCGCTTCGACTTGATCGCTCGAGAGTCGCTCGGCGATCTCACCACGATATGCAGAGTTCTCGCGCTCCAGTCGATCGATGGCGGTAGCTGCAGCACTTGCCTTCACGTTGAGGCTGACGCTGTAGACATTCAACGCGACTATTCCGGCCAGCATCGTAGTCAGCACGGCCACCCAGGCCCTGCCACGGGTCATCCTCTTGATCATCGAGGACTCGGAGAGGTCTCTCACAGCAACCGCGCTGCGGACCGCTGCCCCGGGAAGGGATGCCACTCCCACAGGGTTCGAAGCGGTACGCGAACGCCTTGCAGGGGCCGCCCGCCTAGGGGAGGTCCGGGCCTCAACGCGTCTCGCGGCAGCAGCCCGTCGTGCGTCCGGAGTGCGCGCGGACACCGAACGGCGGGTCCGTACCTGGACCTTGTGACGCACCGGTGCGGTGCGGGCCGCAGAGGCTCCGGCGGGCATCAGGATCCGGCCTCCGTCGGCTCGGCGAACCTGAGCTTGAGGCCACAGCGGAGATGGGCCGATGCAGAGCGAGGATTGCGATCGACCTCTTCGGGCGTCGGCGCGATAGCCCGTCGGGTGATCAACTCCGCCTCGGGTTCGCGTCCGCATACGCAGACGGGGATCTCCGGTGGGCAGATGCATCCTTTGGCCCGATCGGCGAGGAAACGCTTGACCGGGCGGTCTTCGAGTGAGTGAAAGCTGATCACGGCGAGGCGCCCACCGACCGGCAGTCGCTCCCACGCGAGGGGCAAGGCCAGGTCCAGGGACTCGATCTCGGCGTTGACCGCGATCCTGATCGCCTGAAAGGTCCGCTTGGCGGGATTTCCACGGCCAAATCGCTCCGCAGGTGGGATGGCTGCTTTCACCGCGGCGACCAGCTCCGACGTGGTGGAAAGCGGCCTGCGCGCCACGATCTCACGGGCGATAGCGCCTGCGCGGCGCTCCTCGCCGTATTCGCTGAGACAGCGGGCTATTTTCTGTTGCGGCCACTCGTTGCAGACGGTCAGGGCAGACATCTCCTGCGAGGGATCCATTCGCATATCGAGCGGTGCGTCGTAGGCATAGGAGAATCCCCGATCCCAGGCGTCCACCTGCATAGAGCTCATGCCGAGGTCCATGTAGATCGAATCGGGGCGAACTCCCTCGCCTCGCAGGCCCTCGAGAGCCGAGACGAAGTTCGCTTGCAGATAACGAGTCCTGCACGGAGCGGTCTCGGCGAAATCAGCCCAGCGCTCGCGAGTGCTCGGATCACGGTCCACGCAGATCAGCTCTCCGTCCGCCCCGAGGACGTCGGCTACGGCGCGAGCGTGGCCGCCTGCACCAAAGGTGCAGTCGAGCACGGTCTGGCCCTCCTCGAGATCGAGGACCTCGAGCAACTCAGGCAGCAGTACGGGTTCGTGATCAGCGGGCACGTAAGCAATATTCGACGCCGAGCCGGGAATTCGGTGTGTCGCAGTAGCCATTTCCTACTCTCCTGCCTCTGCGAGGTTCTCTGCCACATCGGCAATCTCTGCATCGAGGTCCTTCTCGTAAGAGGTCCAGGCATCAGGGGTCCAGATCTCGAACCACTCGTCCGCACCTACGACCGCGCACGGACCCTCGCTCAGCGAGGCGTGGGACATCAGCTTCTTGGGGATCCTCACGCGCCCAGCGGAATCGATCGTCTCGTCGAAGGAGTTACCTGCGAAGTACACGCGCATCTTCCGCCCCTTCTGGCCCAGAGGGTTGGTCGTACCCAGGAACCGCTGCGTGAATCGGTCGTAGCCCTCGGGAGAGAAGACCCATACAGAGGGGTGGAGCCCTTTGGCGAGAACTACTCCATCAGCCAGCGCTGCACGAAAGCGCGAGGGGACCGTGAGCCGGTCCTTGGCATCGAGGCTGTGTTCGAATTGACCGCGAAAAGACATATTGGATTGCGTTCCTGCTCCCTTGGCCCGAGCTGGCCACCCCGATCTGCTTCTTGGAGGATTCGGAGCGGGCCGGAGAGGTGAGGTGGGAGGAACCTCATCTCCCCGGCCCTGTTGACCAACTTCAGGAGCGACACGCTAACCCACTTCGCCCCACTTCGCAACACGTGCATTGCATCTGATCCACCGGACGTAACCGGAGGAAACCCCGAAAGAGCCTAAAAACCCGCTATTTCAAGCGGTTAGAGGGGTTCAAATGCTGGCGGAGGCAGATCGTCGAGAACCCCGAATCTGCAATGCGGTTTGCAGCGAGAACCTCTAGGTGGATCGAGAGGTCGCGGAGCGATGGGGTGCAATCCGCCTGCAACCGTAGCTTGAGCTAGATGCATCGCCCAATGAGAGCTAAATCCGGTCGAGCCGTACGCAGCTTCGATATCGGGCGGCGACAGGACCTGTTCCTGATCGCTGCGGTCACGACGGTGATCGTGATCCGCCTGCAGCTCTGGATAACCAACTATCCATCTCTGTCACCAGGCGATCTGCACATCGCCCACCTGCTGTGGGGGGGC
>JAUMFR010000036.1:0-9260 GCA_032119755.1 Solirubrobacterales bacterium
TGAGACCTCCGCCCGGTCGGATCCTTGACCGTCGGGTCCGGGCGTCTCGAGTACTGCAGGCGTTCCCTGCAGCCGGGGTTCCGAAAGGAAGGCCCGGAAGCCGCCCTTACCGATCTCGCCTTCACCGATATTGGCGTGTCGGTCACGGTTGGAGCCGCATGCGTCGCGGGAGTCGTTCACGTGCAGGTACGAGAGGCGATCCACGCCCACATCAGCCGCCATCTCGTCTACAAGCGCCTCGACCCCGGCCTTGCTCCTGACGTCGTAGCCGGAGGCATGGAGGTGGCAGGTATCGATGCACAGACCAAGCCGCGCGCCTCCGCCGGCAAGATCGATCAGATCTCCCAATTCGGCGAAGTCCCGGCCCAGCAGGGCCTCGTTTCCGGCTGTGTTCTCGAGCAGGGCCGGGCATCGCTCGGAGTCGGAGAGGGCATCGGCGATCATCTGTGCCGATCGCTTCTTCGCGGGCTCGCGCTCTCCGCCCTTCAGGGCGCCCGGATGGATCACTACCCCCGCCGCGCCAATCGCGTCACCGACCCTCATCGCGTGGGTCAAAGAGGCGAGCGACTTGCGTCGCAGGGTGCGGTCGGAACCTGCCGGGTTGATCAGATAGATCATGTGGATCACGACTGACTGGATCTTCGAATCCGCCATCGCCTCCTTGAAAGCGGCGAAGTCCTCTTCGGTGTAGGCCGTAGGTTTCCAGGCCCGTGGACTCTGGTTGAAGATCTGAATTGCCTCGCAGCCCTTCTCGGTGCCACGTTGCACGGCATTCAGCAGACCGCCGGCTGTGGAAACATGGGCACCGATCAGCACTGTGACCTCCATGCGCTTCCGATTCGCGCCTTCACCAACCGGTGTCCTTCACATCGGGGGAGCACGCACGGCACTCTACAACTGGCTCGCCTCTCGAGGAGATAAGGGTGAACTGGTCCTACGCCTCGAGGACACGGACCCAGAGCGCAGCACGGAGGAAAACGTTGCTTCGATCCTCGAAGCCCTGGAGTGGCTCGAACTGGATTGGGATATAGGCCCCCTACGGCAGAAGGAGCGAGAGGACCGCCATCGCGAGTGTGTCCAGCAGATGCTGGAGTCGGATCTCGCCTACAGGGATCCCGCAAGTGCAGAAGAGGTGGCGAGCTGGAAGAAGGAGAACGGAAACCGCGGGTACAGAGGCAAGGGCGCGGATGATCCCTCGGCTGCGGTCAGGCTGCGGGTGCCCGATGACGGAGAGACCGTGGTCAGGGATGAGATACACGGTGATGTCGCGTTTCCGAACTCCGCGATCGACGATTTCGTGATCGCCCGCTCTGACGGTTCGCCGCTCTACAACCTCGCAGTGGCCATCGATGATCTCGACATGGAGATCACGGATGTCGTTCGCGGAGACGATCATCTATCCAATACCCCCAAACAGATCCTCGTCATGGAGGCACTGGGAGCTCCTACGCCGCGGTACGCGCATCTGCCGCTCCTCCACGGTCCGGACGGGAAGAAGCTCTCGAAGCGTCACGGCGCTGACAGCGTGCAGGCGTTGAGGGATTCCGGCTACCTCCCGGAGGCCGTGCGCAACTACATCGCACTCCTCGGCTGGGGAACCGAGGATGATGAGACGCTGCTCACCACGGAGGACCTGATCGCGAGATTCCGTATCGACCGAGTCGGAAAAGCGGCGGCGATCTTCGATGAACAGAAGCTGCGTTGGATGAACGGCAGATACATGCGCGAACTCCCTGTCGACGACTACACGGCGCGGGTTGCGGCGTTCATCGACCGGGAGGTCGACGACAGGCTGCGAGACGCATGTGAGATGGCCCAGGAGAAGGCCCAGACTCTCGCAGAGGTCTGGCCCCTGATCGGCTACCTGTTCGAGGAGCCGGAGCTCGACGAAAAGGCCTGGCGAAAGGTGATGAAGGAAGGCTCCACTGAGCTCCTCGAGTCCTCACATGCGGCTCTGGCCGATCTCGAGGGCTTCGGAGTCCCAGAGGTGGAGGAGGCTCTCGAGCAAGTGGTGGCGGATTCAGGGGCCAAGCCCGGTGCCGTCTACCAGCCAGTCCGTGTCGCCCTCACTGGCGGCAGCGTGTCACCGGGTATCTTCGAGACGGTGTCAGCTCTGGGCCAAGAACAGACGCTCTCGCGAATCGAAGCAGCGATCGATCGCTGCCGTTCGGAGCAGGGGGCGGCCGGTTGATCTCGATCACCTCGAAGTCGCGGTATGCGGTCGTTGCTCTGGCGGAACTCGCCCGGCATCCTGACACCCCTGTGTCGGCTGGTGCCATCGCCGAGCGACGCGGAATGCCGGTCCAGTTCCTGGAGCAGTTGCTCACCTCCCTCCGCCGAGCTGGCCTGGTCACCAGCCACCGCGGTGCCAAAGGCGGCTACACGCTCGTTCGGCCTGCGGAGGAGATCACGGTGCTGGAGGTGGTCCAGGCGCTCGACGGGGTGGTGGGGGAGGAGGCCAATGAGGCTGGAGGAATCTGGGCCGAGGGCGTGGCCGCCCTCCGAAGCTGCTTCAGCGAGACCTCGATCGCAGAGATCGCAGAGCGCGAATTACCGGCCGAGGGCCGCGGCCTCTACCAGATTTGAGGCTGCAGCCCGTTTGCCGGGCGGGGCTGTGCGGAGCGGTGTATCGGTGTCGGGTAGCGTAATCCCGTGATGGCTGAGACCCGTAAGCGACTCGATTCCCTGCGCACTGCCTCGGAGTCCTCGGCGACCGTGGGGGAGACACCCATGGTCGAGTTGAGGAACCTGAGGCCCGACGGAGGGGCAGAGATCGTCACCAAACTCGAGTTCTTCAATCCGGGGGGGTCGATCAAGGACCGGATCGGCGTGGCGATGATCGATGCGGCCGAGCGCGACGGACTCATCCCCGAGACCGGCGCGATCATCGTCGAGCCCACCAGCGGTAACACTGGAGTGGCTCTCGCTGTCGTTTGCGCGTCCCGTGGACACCGGCTCATCCTCACTCTGCCTGAGGGTATGGGCAGGGAGCGGCAGGCTCTCTTGCGGACGCTGGGGGCAGAGGTGCATGAGACGCCTTCAATGGGCGGGATGGACGAAGCCGTTTCCCTCGCCAGGGAGATCGAATCATCCGAGGATGCCTACATGCCACAGCAGTTCTCCAATCCCGCCAACCCGGAGATCCACCGCAGGACGACGGCCGAGGAGATCTGGCGCGATCTCGATGGAGAGGTAGATGTGTTCGTCACGGGCGTGGGCACCGGGGGCACCCTCACCGGAGTCGGCCAGGTGCTCAAGGAGCGAAATCCGGACGTGAGGGTCGTGGCAGTCGAGCCGGCTGGATCGCCGGTGCTCTCCGGTGGTGCTGCGGGGCCTCATCGGATTCAGGGGATAGGCGCGGGATTCGTGCCCGACATCCTCGACCGGAGCGTGATCGACGAGGTCATCACCGTGAGTGACGAGGATGCGATAAGCGCGGCACGTGAGTCAGCGCGACGCGAAGGTCTGTTGATCGGGATTTCCGCAGGGGCATCCCTTCATGCGGCGATGGGGCTTGCTGCCCGTCCCGAGTTCGCCGGCAGGCGCGTCGTGACCATCGCCTGCGATACGGGTGAGCGCTATATGTCACTCCCGTTCTTCCCCCCTGAGGGCTGATCGCCCCGTGTTGGGTCTTCCGAGCCTGAGGCGGTTCATCGGCGAGATCAGTTCGGACCTCGCTGCTGCCCGCGACCGTGATCCCGCTGCCCGTGGTGTGGGGTCGGTAGCGATCCTGCTCGCATGGCCTGGAGTGCAGGCCGTTCTGGCTCATCGACTCGCGCACGGGATGTGGCAGGAGGGAATCCCGTTTGCACCACGTCTGCTCGCATACCTCTCCCGTGCAACGACGGGGGTCGAGATCCACCCCGCTGCAGTGATCGGAAGGGAGTTCTTCATCGACCATGGGGCGGGAGTGGTGATCGGTGAGACAGTCGAGATCGGCGATCGGGTGACGGTTTATCAAGGAGCCACCCTGGGCGGTACCGGCTTTGCCAGGGGCAAGCGGCATCCCACGGTCGGTGATGACGTGACGATCGGGTCGGGCGCAAAGTTGCTCGGCCCAGTCGAGATCGGCTCTTTCTCGAAGGTCGGGGCCAACGCTGTCGTGATCGGGGATGTCCCCGCTCACATGACGATCGTGGGCAACCCCGGTCGCCTGGTCGAGGCCGGGCAGCCCGATGATCGATCCGACGACGGTCTCATCCATCCCCCGGACCCTGTCGTCGACGCCCTGCGGGAGATTGCGGATAGGGTCGCCGCGCTCGAATTCCGAGTGGACCGGCTGACCGACGGGCTCGAGCAGTCGGCAACGGTCACCCAGCTCCGCCCGCGAAACGGTCCGGACTCCGTCGAGGGCTGAAAGAGGCGGCTCGGACCGGCAACCGGAGACGCGGTTATTCTCGGCGGGTGAACGATTTCGGCACGAAGTCCCCGGTCGCCAGCGCGGAGGCGCTACTCGAGGGACTGAATCCCCCTCAGCAGGAGTCCGTTTCCTATGGAGAAGGTCCGCTCCTCGTGCTCGCAGGAGCGGGTTCGGGGAAGACCAGGGCGCTGACTCATCGAATCGCGTGGTTGCTAGCGACGGGTCGGGCTCGGCCCGACGAGATCCTCGCGATCACCTTCACCAACAAGGCTGCTCAGGAGATGCGCGACCGGGTGGGAGCGATGGTCGGTGCAGTCGAGAGGAGGATGTGGGTGATGACCTTCCATGCTGCCTGCGCAAGGCTGCTGAGGGTCGAAGCCGAAAGGCTCGGTTACAAATCGAGCTACACGATCTACGACGAGGCCGATGCCCGGAGGATGATCAAGCGGGTGCTCGACGCGATGGAGGTGGACACCAAGCGCTATCCGCCCAGAGCGATCAAGGCACGGATATCCGACGCGAAGAATTCGCTGATCGGTCCCTCCGAGTACGCCGCAGAGGCTGACTCCCCATTCGAGGAACTGGTTGCGCAGGCGTACGCGCAGTACCGCGATCGGATGCTCGAGGCCAATGCGATGGATTTCGACGACTTGCTGGTGAATGCGGTGTCGGTACTGGAGCGGGATCCGGAGGTGCTTGCGCGTTACCGACAGAAGTTCAGGTGGATACTGGTCGATGAGTATCAGGACACCAATCGCGCCCAGTATCGATTGCTGCAGCTGTTGGCCTCAGAGGGCGGGAACATCACGGTGGTCGGCGATGACTCCCAGGCGATCTACGGGTTTCGTGGATCGGACGTGCGGAACATCCTCGAGTTCGAGCGCGACTTCCCCGGGGCGGCGGTGGTGAAGCTCGAGCAGAACTACCGCTCGACCCAGAACATCCTCGGGGCAGCCAACGCGGTCATTGCCAACAACCCCGAGAATCTGGAGAAGGTTCTGTGGAGCGAAGCGCCGGATGGCGATCCGATCAGGCTCGTGACTCTCGATGACGAGCACGCTGAAGCGCGCTACGTCGCAGGCGAGATCGAGTCTCTGGTCGAGTCCGGGGTGCCGCGCGACGAGATCGCCGTCTTCTATCGCGTCAACGCACAGAGCCGCGTCCTGGAAGATGTCCTGGTCCGCTACGAGATGCCTTACCAGGTGGTCGGCGGGACGAAGTTCTACGAGCGCTCCGAGATCAAGGATGCAATCGGCTATCTCACCCTCCTGAACAATCCAGCTGATCAGATGGCCTTCAGCCGGGTCGTGAATTCACCGAAGCGCGGGATCGGACAGACATCCCAGGCCAGACTCCTTGCTTATTCGAACACCACGGGTCGGAGTATCTGGGAGGTCGCATGTGATGCGCCCGAGGTACCCGGGCTGGGAGCGGCGGCCGTTCGATCTCTGGGGAGGTTCACCGAGATGCTCGAGGAGCTCCGTGAGGGAATCGAAGGTCGGCCGGTTGCCGACCTGCTGGAGGACGTGCTCGGCCGTACCGATTATCTCGAGACGCTGAGGGCGGAGAGGACCGTCGAGGCTGAGGGCCGGGTCGAAAACCTCGAGGAACTGATCGGGGTGGCGAGGGAGTTCGACGCGAACCGCAAGTCGGAGGAAGGAAGCGCGACACCGGCCCTGGAGGAGTTCCTCCAGGAGGTGTCTCTCTACACCGACCAGGACGGGCTCAGCGAGGACGAGGGGAAGGTCACCTTGATGACGCTCCATAACGCCAAGGGGCTGGAGTACGAGGCGGCGTTCGTGATCGGTTGCGAGGAGGGCACCTTTCCCCACAGCCGGGCCCTCGAGGAGGGGTCTGAGGGTGAAGAGCGGCGGCTCTGCTACGTGGGGATTACCAGAGCGCGTCGCAGCCTCTGGATGACCAATGCACGCACACGCCGGATGTACGGTGGCAGGCCAGACCCCACCGTTCCCTCGCGATTCCTCGACGAGTTACCGGAACAGTTGATCGAAGTCGAGGGTGAGCGCTCTCGTTCCGCTGCCGGCTCTCTTGGCGGCTGGGCGTCGGAACCACAGTCTCGTCCGCAGCCGCTGGCGGATGTTCCGAATTTCACGATCGGGGACGATGTCGTCCACGAGAGTTTCGGGGAAGGGGTGATCACCGGGGTCGAGCCGGGTGGAGTGGTGACGGTCAGGTTCGCGGGCGAGGGCGCCGAACGGAAGCTGATGGCCGATTACGCGCCCATGAGCCTCGCGAGGGCGAGCTGATGGCCGCGAAGGTCATCGATGGCAAGGCGGTCGCCGCTCGGATCAGGGGAGAGGTCTCTGGACGAGCGGAGGTCCTCCGGGAGGAGCTTGGTCGGAAGCCCGGGCTGGCCACGATTCTCGTAGGCGACGACCCGGCCTCCTCGATCTACGTCGCTCGCAAGCACGAGGCCTGCGAGGAGGTCGGGATCGCCTCGTTCCATCACGAGCCGGGGGGTGATGTGTCGCAGGCAGATCTGACAGAACTGATCGCCAAGCTCAATTCTGATCCCGAGGTCGACGGAATCCTTCTGCAACTACCTTTGCCCACTCATCTCGAGACCGAGCCGTTGATCGCCGGAATTGCACCCGGAAAGGACGTGGACGGTCTGACCCCCTACAGCGCCGGCCTGCTCGCGACCGGAGCGCCGGGCCTGGTCCCGTGCACGCCGCGGGGAGTCATGGAACTCCTCGCGAGCGAGGACATCGACCTCCGAGGCAAGAGGGCGGTGGTCGTCGGGCGATCGACCCTGGTCGGCAGACCGGTTGCTGCCCTGCTGCTGGCGGCGGATGCGACAGTCACCATCGCTCACAGCAGGACTGTCGACCTCGCGTCCGTCTGTCTTGAGGCCGAGATCCTCGTAGCTGCTGCGGGCCAGCCTCAGTTGGTCGACGCCACGATGGTGTCCCCGGGAGCCACTGTGATCGATGTGGGCACCAACCGAACCGACGAGGGTCTCGTCGGTGATGTCGATTTCGACGGGGTGTGCGAAGTGGCGGGCTTGATCACACCGGTGCCGGGTGGCGTGGGTCCGATGACGATTGCGATGCTGCTCTCGAACACCGTCGACGCTGCGACCACGGCTGCGCAGGCGTGATTCAGGGTCTGCAGCGATCCGTTCGCACGGTGACCGAATCCGCCGTTAGGATTGGCCTCGTCTGTGTCCGCGCCTGAAAACGGCCGGGTAAAGCAAGAACGAGAGGTAAGGATGGATCTCAGTCGTTTCACCACTGGACAGCGAATAGTCGGAGTAGGCGGCGCGCTGCTCTTCGTCTCACTGTTCCTCCCTTGGTACGCCCTCTCGGGCGCCAACTATGGCGCCGATTTCGGGAATCAGAGTGGCCTCTCCTGGGAGAGCACACTGGACCTCTACTTGCTGATCACGGTGGGCATCGCGCTCGCTTGTACCTTCGGCGTCGGCCGGGGGGTGCTGATCCCGGGCGTTTCGACCGGAGGCGCGGCGGCATTGCTCGGTGGAATCGGATTCTTCCTCGTGCTGTGGCGGCTCGTCTTCGACTTTCCTGCAGGTGGGGGGCGGATGGTCGGGATCTTCTTCGCGTTGATCGCCACGGCAGTGGTTCTGGTCGGCGGTCTCCGCTGCAACGCCGAGGATCAGGCTCGCGGCTGGGACGACACCTACTGATCATCCCCCCGACAGCGGAGCGCTACCACCGGGGCGGGGCATGACCGTCTCGACTGCGAGGAGATTCGGTTTGCTCGTATCTCTCCTGGGGATATCCCTCCTGCTCGTCTCTTTCCTCTCGGAGTGGTTCGTATTCGCCGGCCGATCGGTGGACATGTGGAGCGCATTCGGCTTCGTGGACGTAGTCGTTGCGATCTCGGCTCTCGTCGCGATCGCAGTCGGTCCCGCCGCTCAGTTCTGGGAATCGCGTGGGTTGGGGGTCGCGGTTGCGACCGTGAGCGCCAACCTCGCATTCGTAGGGACGCTTCTCCTCTGCTGGCGGATGATAGATCCGCCCGGTCAGGATGCGGTGCGTGAAGTCGGGATCTGGCTGGGGTTCGGCCTGCAAGCAGCGATTCTCGTCTTCTCTCTCGCCGCGATGGGTGGAGGTACGCCTCCACGCCTATCATCAGCGCGGTGATCGATCGTGAACAGGTACGGCATGTCGCCCGACTCGCTCGGCTCAGCCTCAGTGAGGACGAAGAGTCCCTGATCACCGAGCAGCTTTCCGGCATCCTCGAGCACGTGGAGAAGATCTCGGCTCTAGATCTCAATGGGGTTGAACCGACGACTCACGTGATCGAGCTGACGAACAGGTTTCGCCCCGATGTTCCCGTCGAGGCTCCGCCACGCGAAGTCCTGCTGGAAGCGGCGCCTGAAGGCGACGGCGACTCGACGGGTTTCGAGGTCCCCTCACCGCAAGCCTGATGCCTACCTCCGAGGAGATACGCCGACTCTCGGCAACCGAGCTGATCGCCGGCGTCGAGGCAGGTTCTTTCAGTCCAGCCGAGTCGATCGAGGCCTGGGCCGGGGCAATGGAGGGCGACGATCTGAACGCATTCCTCTGGAAGGGTGTCGAGGGTGGGGCTGAGCATGGATCCGGCCATCTTTCGGGTCTCGCGGTTGCGATCAAGGACATCTTCTGTACTTCCGGCATACCGACCACGGCAGGTTCGAGGATTCTCGAGGGGTACAAGCCGCCCTATTCTGCCACTGCCGTGGAGAGGCTCACCGAGGCGGGTGCGGGCCTACTCGGTAAGACGAACATGGACGAGTTCGCGATGGGATCGTCGAACGAGAACTCGGCCTACGGCGGGGTTTCGAATCCATGGGACAGGACGCGAGTGCCTGGAGGATCCTCCGGCGGCTCCGCCGCAGCGGTTGCAGGAGGACTCGCACCGTGTGCGCTGGGCA
>JAUMFR010000037.1:0-1706 GCA_032119755.1 Solirubrobacterales bacterium
CAGAGCGACGGCCCTGGCATCCGGAATCGAGTGGGTCATGTGGATCATCTCCATCTCGAATGGACCGATCTCGGCCACCTCACCGAGAGGGATATCTACCAGGGGAACGTCGCGCAACTTGTGCTCATCCAACTTCGAGCGGACCATCCCGATCGTGAGCGGCCCGCCGTAGATGACCGGGGGGATGCCGAGCTCACGCAACACGTACGGCAGCGCCCCCACATGGTCCTCGTGACCATGGGTGAGCACGATGCCCTCGATGTCTTTCGCCCGGTCCCGGAGCGAACTGAAGTCTGGCAGGACCAGGTCTATGCCGAGCATCTCCGCGGTCGGGAACATGACTCCACAGTCGACCAGGACGATCTTCCCCTCGGTCTCGATCGCGGTCATGTTCTTGCCTATCTCCCCCAGCCCGCCGAGCGGGAGAATGCGCAGTTCGGCTGCCATCCTCAAGCTCCGGCCTGCTGGATTCCCAGAGTCGACAGGGCGGTCTCGATCTCTCGCCGCTCCTCTCGACTGGCGGAAACCATGGGCAACCTCATCGTGTCGCTGCAGAGCCCGATCTCAGCAAGGGCCGCTTTGATCGGGATCGGATTCGTAGTCACACCGAGCGCCGCGTAGAGCGGGCGAAGCTCTTCGTCTTCGGACCTTGCAGCCTCGACGTCGCCGGCCACCACGCGATCGTAGATCGAGCGCATCCGGCTGCCGACGAGGTGGGAGGCGACGAGAATTCCGCCAGTCCCCCCAGCCTCGAGACAGCGCAGATAGGAGTCATCGTTGCCTGCAAGGAGATCGAGTCCGGGTATCTGCTGGATCTCCTCGTCGTTCGCCTGTTTGACGGCGACCACATTCTCGATCTCGGCGAGCTCAGCCAGGAGATCGGGTGCCATGTTGATCACCGCCCGCGATGGGATGTTGTAGAGGATCACGGGGCACTCGACCGAGTCGGCGACAGCGCCGAAGTGGGCGAGCAGTCCACGCCGATTCGGCTTGTTGTAGTAGGGACATACGACCAGCACGCCAGATGCACCTGCCTCCTCCGCTGCCTTGGAGAGTCCGACCGAGTGCGCAGTGTCGTTGGATCCGGTGCCACAAATGACCGGGCACCGATCAGCCACCTCCTCGCGTACGGCGCCGAGCAATGCGATCTTCTCGGAGTCCGCCAGCGTGGGTGATTCGCCGGTAGTCCCGGCGACCACGATGCCGTCGGACCCGCTCTCGACCAGATGACGGGCCACCCTACGTGAGGCAGCCAGATCGAGAGATCCGTCCTCCGCAAAAGGCGTGACCATCGCCGTCAGGACACCTTCGAAAGTCGCCATGGATCAGTCCTGACGTTCCGCGTCGACGGCATCGGGTCGACGCTCGGACCAGGGATGAGCGGCCTCGAGCTGTGCGGCAACGCGAAGCAGGAGATCCTCTCGTCCGTAAGGTGCAATCAGCTGAACCCCAACCGGAAGCCCGCTCTCGCTCACATGGAGAGGCAGCGAGATGGCTGGGTTCCCCGTCGAGTTGATCAAGGCCGTGAAGGCTCCCATGCTCTGAGCGCGTCTCATCGCCTCGAACGGATCCGCACCGGCCGTAGGGAAATCCCCCAGTTGCGGAGGAGTCTCGGCCAGCGTCGGGGTGAGCATCAGATCGTGACCGGAATCGAACCAGTCGCCGAGCATTCGGCCAATGGCCTGGTGCAGCGTGACCGCGCCGAG
>JAUMFR010000038.1:0-2779 GCA_032119755.1 Solirubrobacterales bacterium
CCCCGTCCGCTGTGCCCCGCTGCTCGAGGACCTCAACCACCCTCGCACCATTGAGCAGTACCGCGCCGTAGCGTTCAGCTTCCTGCAGTGCGGTGATGATCAGACGGGAGTCGTCTGTCTGACAGTCGTAGAAGAGATAGGCGGATCTGGGCTCGAGAGGCGCAAGCGCGGGCATCATCCGGGACGCCTCTGCTCCGTCGATCGTCCGATGTCTTTCTGGCGACCAGGATCGCGTGTGCTCGACCGCCGCTGCCAGGGTCGCATTCTCGGCGGTGTCGACCTCTGGATCCTCGCCGCGCGCGCGGACCGTTGCAAGGGCGTCATAGGCATTGAGTCCGACCCCCAGGGCGAGGTCCCGGCGATCGTCGCCCAGCCGCGGTACGAGATACGGCGTCGGGTACACCTGATGCGGCGCAAGTTCGACCATCAGACTGCGCTCCACGAGGGCCTCTCGGACCAGCCCGACATCGAAGTTCTCCAGGTACCGCAGGCCGCCGTGGATCATCTTCGACGAACGCGACGAGGTGCCCTGTGAGTAATCATCGCGCTCAAGCAGGACCACCGACATACCCCTGGAGGCGGCATCCAGGGCCACCATCGTTCCCGTCGCCCCCCCGCCGATCACTGCGAGATCGAACTCACTCGAGTCGATGGCCGTCAACGCGTCTTTCCGAGAGATCATCCTCTCTCCATCCTAGGACCTGATCGTGTCCCGAACCCTGACCCCGAGCCACGCTGACCCGGCGACACAGATCGCTGCCAAGGCGACCGCCCACCACCAAGTACCGATCCACGAACCGGTAGTAGCGGCCTGCACCGTGCCCCCTTCAGCCGGGACAGGGGTCTCGTCTGTCACCGCAGGCCCTCCTCCGGTCGGCCCCGTGCCTGCCCCCTCTCCGGTGTTCACGGCCCGGTCCCCGTCAGCGTCGCCACCTGCGCCCGCGGAACCTGCTGCCCTCCCGGATGCATCGCCAGAAGACCCGGTGGATGACGGTGTACCGACAGCCTCGAGTGGAAACGGCTCTCCGGCGACCGCGACGAGAGCCTGCGCGGTTACCCAGACCGGTGTCTGATCGGACGAAGCCGAGTATCGAAAGTGGCCGTCACGGGCCTGCCGAGCCGCCAGATAGTCGGTCGGCGACCGCCCAGCCCGTCGCACCTGCTTAAGGGACTGTCCTGCCGCCAGCAGTCCCTGAACGGCCCAAGCCGTGGATTGAGCGTTGGGGGCCGCTCCCGGTAGTCCCCAGCCCCCCTGCCGATGCTGGTTGCGCTTCAACCAGCTGGCTCCACGAGAGACTGCCCCCCGGCCAGCGTCTACCGCGACCAGCGCCTGGATTGCCGCACCGGTGCTGTCTGCATCGGGATTCACGCCGGTTCCGTATCCCCAGCCGCCGCTGTCGGCCTGAGCACGCCTGAGCCAGGCGATCGCTTTCGGGGACGCTTCTACATCCGCAGCTGCCAACGCGAGCAAGTAGAACGCTGTCAAGTTGACCTGACTGCCGAGGGAGCCATCCCGTCCGACTCGCGCGCGAAGGCGCCTGATCGGCTGCACACCGCCGAACCGACGAGGATCGAGGCCGCTTGCTGCCAAAGTAAGGATCGTCCGCTCGAGGTCTCCCGTCGTCTGGATCTCGTCTGCACGAGTGCGCAGATAGTCGATGGCGCTCCTACCGGATCGGCTTCGCACCGCGGTCGGATTGCGGCCTGCAGCAGCGATCGCCAGAGCAACCCAACCGGTGGTTGCTGTGTCTGATTCCCTTCGTGGAGCGAAACCGAACCCACCGTCCTGGTTCTGGGTGCGTCGCAGCCAATCGAGAGCCGAAGACGCACTGACACTGGCCTGGGCGCTCGGCACGGACCGAGGTGATGGCTGTCCAGCGCGGGCCGCGTCTCCGTCTGAAAGCAATCCAGCCGCAATAGCCAAGACCATGATCAGCGAGGCTGCACCCGCGCCGATCCGTGCGGCTGGCGTCTCTTCCCAGCGGTGTGTGAAGCGCCTGCGATGGCGCTCCAGCAAACCGACGATGGCTGGACCCGCCACCAGCGCGATTGCGAAGTTACCGGCCGCATGCGCGAGGTTGAACGGGATACCCCTGACCGAGAGCGCTAGGTAGCGCTCTACCGACTGCTCGCCGCCGAAGACGACCATGGCCGAGTAGTCGAGCAGCGCGCCGTAGAGCAGGCCCATCGCACCGCAAGCGAGAGCGAACCCGAGCCTCCCCATCCTCCGACCTGTGACGACCGCGAGGCCGGCGCCGAACAGTCCCGCCAGTCCCCATCCCGCCATCTGCCAGGGCGTCCATGGACCCTGGCCCAGCCAGAGATTGGAGACCAGCGCCGAGAGTGCCCCGACCATGAATCCCGGCGCGCCGCCGAGCGCGTAACCGGAGAACACCGCCAGATCCGTGGTGGGTACGACGTTCGGGATCGGGGAGAAGATCACCCGTCCTGCGGCAGCGAGTGCCGCCATCGCTGCCACCAGCGCGATCACCTGCGGGCGAGGGCGTGACCGCTCGTACCACAGCGCGCCTCCCACCAGGGCCCCCGCGAGGAGGAGCATCGAAGCTGCCTGCCAACTCACCGGAGGCCCTCCGGCGCGGTCGGGGATGACGACCTGTCGTGCGTGGGAAGGAGATCCTCGGGCGTAAGCGCCGCACCGTCTGTGAGACGGGAAACCTCGGTAGCGAAGTGAAGTCCGCTGGACAGCACCTCCCTCACCGCACCGTCCGCGATAACGCGGCCGCGCGCCAGTAGTACTACGCGATCGGCAAAACCAGCC
>JAUMFR010000039.1:0-18910 GCA_032119755.1 Solirubrobacterales bacterium
CAGCGTCCTGTACGGAATCGCGGGTGAGCGCCAGGTTCCAGAGCGAACTCTCGACTATCTCCCCGGCTACGAGGGCTCCACACCTGTGCGGGTCGGAAACGCAGCGGCTGATCAGTTCCAGCTCGACGTCTTCGGAGAAGTCATGGATGCCGGCTTTCGGGGTAGGGAGATAGCCGGATTCCTGGAGCCGCGCGGATGGCAGAGCCAGCAGGCGATCGTCTCCTTCCTGGTGGACTCCTGGAAGGAGCCGGATGAGGGAATCTGGGAGGTGCGAGGTCCGAGGAGGCACTTCACCCATTCGAAGGTGATGACGTGGGTGGCATTCGATCGTGCTGTGAAGACGGTCGAGAGGTTCGGCGCAGAGGGACCGGTTGATCTCTGGCGTGAGATCCGCCAGGAGATCCACGATGACGTCTGCGAGAAGGGCTACGACCCGAAGCGGAACACCTTCACCCAGTACTACGGCTCGACTGAATTGGACGCTGCAACCCTGATGATCCCGGCAGTGGGCTTCTTGCCTCCCGACGACGCCCGAGTGATCGGGACGATCGATGCGATCCAGGAGGAACTGGTTCCGGACGGATACGTGCGCCGCTACACGACTGCGTCTTCGGCGGGTTCTGTGGACGGGTTGAAGGGTGTTGAGGGTGCGTTCCTGCCATGTACCTGTTGGCTCGCGGATGCGCTCGCATTCTGTGGGCGCAGGGAGGAGGCGAAAGAGGTGTTCGAGCGGGTCATCTCGGTAGCGAACGACGTCGGATTGATCTCCGAGGAGTACGACCCCCAGGCTGGCCGGCTACTCGGCAACTTCCCGCAGGCCTTCACCCATCTCGCGGTGATCAACACGGCCTACAACCTGACCCATCCTGACCGAGCCAGCGGCCGGGCGCCGGCGGTCTGATTGCTCAGTGCGCCTCGTCTGCCGCATGGGCAGGCGGTCGTGACTCCTCCGCCAGCGAGGTGATCTCCAGGGTCCCTCTGGCTGCTCCCTCGAGGACCTCTGCGGCCTCCTCGGTCGAGCGGGCGTAGAGTTCCACAAGCAGGTGCACGACGATTCGATCTCCATCGTGCTTGTGGAACCTGACATGTGTGAAGAACTCTCTGGTTCCCTGGTCGCCGAATGTCCCGTAGGTAAGGAAATCGACGGCCTCGGGTCCTGAGCAGCTCTCGACCTGATCTTGGTCGATCGTCACCGTGCAGGAGGCGACCCACGGAATTCCGGCGATCATCCGCTCCCATCGATCCTCGACCGGCACGACCTTGTCGTCCTGGATCGTCAGATGTGGCTGGTCGTGGAGGCACTTGAGACACTGCACAACCGCTTCTTGGACCTCGTCCAGGCGCTCAGAGGGTTCTGCGGTCTCGGGGTCGATCTTGAGGATTGCGTCGTAGTGGACCTGAACTTCGAGATCTCTGGCCCAGCAGCGGTAACAGCGCAGCCAGGCGCTGAGGTCACTCCCCGATGGACCGCGCGGCTCTTCCGACGTGCTCATCGCTTCCTCAGGCCGGCTGAGGCTGGGTCGAGGAGTCGTTCTCGGCCACCAATTCAGCGATCTCTCCCATGATTCGGTTCAGATCGAAGTCTTTCGGTGTGTAGACGCGTGCCACTCCGGCTTCGGTGAGTACTCGCGCGTCGTCGGGCGGGATGATGCCACCGACCACTACGGGGACTTGGGAACCGGACTCGCGGAGCAGGTCGACGACCTGAGGGACCAGCTCCCGGTGTGAGCCCGAGAGGATCGAGAGTCCCACGACGTCCACATCCTCTTCGAGGGCCGAGGACGCGATCTGGGCCGGAGTCAGGCGGATCCCCTCGTAGATGACCTCCATGCCTACGTCGCGTGCACGGACCGCGATCTGTTCGGCGCCATTCGAGTGACCGTCGAGTCCGGGCTTCCCGACCAGGATCCTGATCGGTCTCCCGATGGCGTCAGAGGCAGACTTGACCCGTTCCCGTGTGGCTGCGAGCTGCTCGGCGTCGCTCGGGGAGGCGCTTCCGGAAACTCCGGTCGGCGCGCGATACGGACCGAAGACCTCTCGAAGCGTCTCCGACCACTCACCCGTGGTGACTCCGGCTTTCGCGGCGCGGATCGATGCCGGCATGATGTTGGTCGTCTCGTCGCGCGCAGCTTCGGCGAGCTCGGCCAGTGCCGCTTCCACCTCGGCTGCGTCGCGTTTCTCTTTCCAGGTTTCGAGCGCGTCGATTCGCTCACGTTCGACCTCGGGGTCGGTCTTCATGATCCCGCCGTCTTCGCCAACGGTCAGAGGGGAGTCTTCGGTCTCGGTGAATGAGTTCTGACCGATGACCGTCTGGTCTCCGCTCTCGATTCTCGCCACACGCTCCCGGTGGGAGTCGACCAGACGTGCCTTCATGTATGGAACGGCCTCGACGGCGCCGCCTTGTTCGAGCACCGTGTCGAGTTCGGTCCTTGCACCTTCGAGCATCTCTTCGACCAGACCTTCCATCACCGTCGACCCCTGGAAGATATCCGGGTACTCGAGGAGGTCGGTTTCGAAGGCGAGGATCTGCTGGATGCGCAGGCTCCATTGCTGGTCCCACGGCCTGGGCAGACCGAGCGCTTCGTTCCAGGCGGGGAGCTGGATGGCCCGTGCTCTCGCATCGCGGCCCAGGGTGACGGCGAGCATCTCCAAGACGATCCGCTGGACGTTGTTCTCGGGCTGCGATTCGGTCAGCCCCAGCGAGTTGACCTGAACTCCGTAGCGCATTCGGAGCAGCTTCTCGTCGGTTACTCCGTAGCGCTCACGACCGATCTCGTCCCAGAGGATGGTCATGGCCCGCAACTTGGCGTGCTCCTCTACGAACCTGATTCCGGCGTTGACGAAGAAGGAGATACGGCCGAAGACCTTGGGGAAGTCGTCGTCGCTGACCTCGCCTCGCTTGCGGACCTCGTCGAGTACCGCGATGGCGGTGGCCATCGAGTAGGCAATTTCCTGAACCGGCGTCGCCCCGGCTTCCTGCAGGTGATAACTGCATACGTTGATCGGGTTCCACTTCGGTATCTCGGTGACGGTGAAAGCGACCATGTCGGCGATGAGCCGCATCGATGGCCCGGGTGGGAAGGCGTAGGTGCCGCGTGAGAGGTACTCCTTGATGATGTCGTTTTGGGTCGTCCCTGCCAGCTCCGACAGTGGTACTCCCGTCTCCTCGGCCACCGTCGCATACAGCGCCAGCAACCAAGCCGCGGTGGCGTTGATCGTCATCGAGGTGTTCATCTCCCCCAGGGGGATGCTGTCGAGGAGTGCGTGCATGTCGGCCTTGTCGACAACCGACACTCCTACCTTGCCGACCTCTCCACGGGCGAGTTCGTGATCCGGGTCGTAGCCGGTCTGGGTTGGCAGATCGAAGGCGATCGAGAGGCCGGTCTGGCCCTTCTCGAGGTTCTTGCGATAGAGCTCGTTGGACCGCTTCGCATCCGAATGTCCCGCGTAAGTGCGCATGACCCAGGGGCGGTCGGGCTGGTCGAGGTGGTGGCTCGGCATGACCGTAATGGTAGGCGTGCTGGGGCTTCGGCGGTGGGATACCCGAGACAATTCGGGACCCTGAAGCACCGCTCCATTCGTACATGGGGCGTGTTCGTGCAGGTAGGAAAAGCCTTCTGGCTACTCTTTTCACGCTGATGAGACGAAAGACGACACTCCTGATTGCACTGGCAGCCTCGCTGATCGGCGTCACGGCTGCCATCGCAGGTCCTGTGAACGTAGCCAAATACCAATTCAAGTCGAAGAGCGAGGTTCTCGCGTTCGTCAAGGCCAGCAGCGGAAACTGCGCCAAGAAGTGGCGAAGTGACCAGACGATGAGCATCAAGGCGGAGGGCGCAACCAAGATGTGCGCATTCCGGAGCGGTGTTGTCGGAGACGCCTCAGATGCGGCGCATGACCAGGAAGTCGCGGCGCAGGCATCGCTCCTGCCGGCCACTCCGTCCAAGAAGCGACCGAGGATCTACGTCGGCGTCGGGGTTCGTTTCTCCAACAGCGCCAGTTACCAGTTCCGCGTCTTCCCCACTCGCCAGACCTGGCAGTTGGTCAGGGACGCGAAGGGATCCGCGGGTGCAGAGGTTCTCGCAAGCGGCAATTCGAAGGAGATCGTTTCGAAGATCGGGGCTGTGAATTACATCTTGCTCAGGGCCTTCGATCTGGGCCAACCAGATACGACGATTCGCGTCGGTGTGAACGGCAAGTTCCTGCGTACCTACGTCGACTCGACCTCGTCTCAGGCCGATGGTCGCAAGACCGTGGTCATGGTCGGTGCCAAGTCCGGTAACGCCGGTGATGCGGTTGCCAAGTTCGATCGTGTTTCGATTCGCGTTCCATTCCCCTTCCGATAGGCGTTGGCTCCCGACACGCTCGAACGCCCCCTTGCTGCGGGTCCAGGATCAGGTCTGGGCGGCGAGTGGGTAGTGATCGTGCTGAACGACGATCACAACACCTTCGATCACGTTGCGGCGAGTCTCGCAAGGACGATCCCCGGGGTGTCGCTCGACGGCGGATATGCCCTTGCCGATCAGATCCACAACAAGGGACGCGCAGAGGTCTGGAGCGGCCCGCGAGAGCCTGCCGAGCACTACTGGGAACAGCTCGAGTTGGCCGGGCTGACGATGGCTCCGCTCGAGCGGCGCTGATCTCAGGACCGCTTGCTGCGCGGCGGGTCCTGGATGATCGTGTTCTTGCCCGGCCCACCGATGATCTTGTCCCGACCAGGTCCACCGAGCAGACGATCGTCGCCGGGGCCGCCGTTGAGAAGGTCGTTGCCCGCGCCGCCCCCGATCAGGTCGTCGCCGAGTTCGCCGTAGAGTCGGTCGTCGCCACCGTTTCCACTCATTAGGTCATTCCCGTCCCCACCGGCCAAGTAGTCGTTACCTCCTCTGCCGAGTAGGTCGTCACGGCCTCCCAATCCGAACACCCGATCGTTGCCGCCTCCTCCACGGAGGATGTCCCGTCTCGGGCCTCCGCGAAGCAGGTCATCTCCAGTTCCCGCATCGGGGACGAAACAGAATGCCTCACCGCAGTAGACCCGATCCCGGCCGGCACCGGGGACGACTGCAGTCAGCGTCCCCGTCCCGAAGCCCGCGAATCTCGCCGACCCGAACTCAGATCCAACTCCCGTGAGATCGATCTCATCGCCTCCGCCGCCAGAGGTGACATCGATTTCCGCAACCCGTGCGCAGGGGAGCGGATCCCCGGCAAGGAGCTTCGGAACTCGACCGTTGATCACGACCCTCGCGTCTTCGTTACAGCCGACGATGATTCGATCGGCTTTGGCGGTCCCCTGGATTTCGAGCAGACGCTTCGAGAAGGTCGCTCCAACCCGCCCCTCCGCAATGGAGCTGACCCCGAGCGAACCGAGAAGGCAAAGTCCGATTGCGGCGAGGGCTATACGGGTCGTCCGAGCGGGTGTCTTGGCGCAAGAAACCATCACCAGATCAAACACAGGGGCTTGCAGAAAGTATCTGATCGCGGTAGGCGTGCGGGCGGGTTACTCGGAGGCGAGCAGTTGGTGCCAGACCGGCAGGAGCGGCTTGTTGTACCAACTCAGGATCGACTCGCGCAGCTCTCCGACCTCGTCGCTGTACCAATATCGCTCGAAATCGGCCTTGTCCTCCCACGTGCTCCCCTGGCGGAAGTGCAGAGGGTCGTCCGTGTCCCGGGTGAGGCTCCACTCCTTGGCACCAAATGCCATGGCTCGTGCGGCGGCCGGCTCCCAGGCCTCGTACCAGCGATCGGCTCTGAAGGGGTGGATATGCCATTCGATGTAACAGACGTACATTTGTCCCTCCCTAGGCTCCGACCTCTGCGCGGATTGCGCCAGGTCCGTCTACCGTTCGACCTTCTTGGTCGTCGGCTGCGCCGACTAGGACTGCGATCTTTCCTAGGTGCTTGTTTTCGCGCATCAACTGGTGCGCTTCGGCCACGCCTTCGAATCCCATGGTCTGCCACAGGACCGGTCTGATCTTCCCTTCCGCCATCAGATCATTGGCCTTCATGCACTCATAGGCGTTGGCGAAGTGTGAGCCCAGGATCTCCTTCTGACGCATCCAGAGGTACCTAACGTCGAAGTCGAGGTCGTATCCCGAGGTCGCTCCACAGATGATCACTTTTCCAAATGGCTTCACGGTGTAGACCGATGTCGGGAAGGTCGCTTTGCCGACGTGCTCGAATACCACGTCAGGTGCATCCCCGAGGATCTCCTTGACCCGCTTGGCGAATCCGCGCGAGGCCTTGAATCGCTCCTTCTCCTCGGCAGGAGTCTCATCGCCGGTTCGCATCATCTCAGCGAACTCGTTGCGGTTGATGTAGTCGACCGCACCGAGTTCTTTCACCAACTCGCCCTTCTGGTCTGAGGAGACCACGCCAACGGCGTTCGCGCCCGACGCCTTGCAAAGTTGGATGGCGAAGACCCCTAGTCCTCCGGCGGCGCCCCAGACCAGGACGTTGTCACCGGTCTGCATCCGCGCCCTCTCCATCAGCATCCTGTAGGCGGTGAAGTAGGTGAGCCCGTATGAGGCCGCCTCGGCCCAAGACAGGTTCTGGGGGCGTGGCAGCAGCTGTTGAGCCTGGACCTTCGTGAACTCCGCGAAAGAGCCCCAGGTCGTCTCGTATCCCCAGATGCGCTGACTCGGTGCAGCCATGGGATCGAGTCCGTGAACCTCGACATCTTCGTAGGAGGCCTGATTGCAGTGGATGACTACTTCGTCGCCCGGCTTCCAACGGGTCACCCCGTCGCCGACCTTCCAGACGATGCCCGATGCGTCTGAGCCGCCGATGTGATGGCCGTACTCGGGATGATCCCCGTAGCCGAATACCGAGACCGGTTCACCCAGGGCAGCCCAGACGTTGTTGAAATTCACGCCTGCGGCCATCACCCTGACCACGACCTCGAAGGCCCCTGGCTCGGGAGTCTCTATCTCCTCGAGGGCAAAGGCATCCTTGGGCTCGCCCTCTCGCTCCTCACGGATCACCCAGGCAGCCATCTTCTCGGGAAGCTCTCCCGGTTTGGTCTCGACCTTCGTGATCTCCGAAATATCTATGGCCATCTCATCTCGCTTATTGGTTGGGGGGACATATCGAACCGCGATGTTATTCGACCGGGCGCCGGTCAGGTTTTAGGCCTCGGGTGCGACCTCTACGATGGACCCATGGAAGATGCAATCCGCACAGACAGTTTGCTCGAAGGTCGACTCCGCGAGATCGAGCCCGATTCCGGCCCTGACCCTTCCAGCGGGCACTCTGTCGGGGAGGTCAAGGTCGAAGGAGACGAAGTCCACGTGGAGTCGCTCGTGGTCACCGATCCCCGGGCGGCGGATATCGTCCGGGAGCGGGTAGAGCTCGGCGGCAGTGCTGAGGACTTGGTTCGGCGGGCGATCGAGATCGGACTGCGAGCGCTGCAGGGAGCGGACACCGAGATCGAGGCGGCATACGTACGGTCGGAATTCGACCGGGTCGCTCGCCAAGTCAGCGAGAGTTTCGGCGGCAGAGCGGACGAGGTCGGTCAGCAGATGGAGGAGATCTTCAATCAGGCAGTCATGGGAGACGACAGCAAGCTCCACGAGAACCTCTCCTCGCACGCTGACGAGATCGCCGAACAGATCGCGGCGAAGTTCGATCCCGACCGCTCGACTGCTGTCCAGCACGAGATGAAGGACCTGGTCAACGCTGAACTGCAGAGGTTGGTCCAGCACCTTTCGTCTGAGAACGAGCACAATCCGCTCCAACAGATCAAGGGTGAGGTACTCCGGACGGTCGAGCGGGAGTCGAAGGCCCAGGCCGAAAGAGACAAGGAAACGACCCGGAGGCTGGAGAGCCTGCAGCAGGATCTGGTCAAGCTGACCGAGCGTGAGGATGCCCAGGCTCTGATCGATGAGGCCGAGGCAGCCGGCACACGCAAGGGTCTCGAGTTTGAGGAGATGGTGCACGCTGCGCTCGAGACCATTGCCAACGGCAGGGGCGATTCAGCCCGCCACACCGGCTCAGAGCAGGCAGAGGGTGGCGGAAAGAAGGGCGACACTCTGGTCGAGGTCGGCGGCGCGACCCGGGAGTTCCCTCTGGGAAGGATCGTCTTCGAAGCGAAGGAGAAGCGCCTCAGCAAGCCAGCAGCTTGGAAGGAGCTCGATCAGGCAATGGATACCCGGTCAGCGGATTTCGCCGTGTTGGTCTGTGCCGGCGACGAGCGTGTGCCAGCGAACACCGAGGAATTGGTCGAGTACGAGGGCAACAAGCTTTTCGTGGCCGTCGATCGTGATCAGCCTGGTGGGCTTTCGCTCGAAGTGGCCTACCGTCTCGCTGTCGCTCGGGTGAGTATGTCCAAGGATTCGACGCTCCGGCTCGATGCTGCGGCCGTTAGGGACGCGATCAGCGAGGCTCGCAACGCGCTCGATCAGGTCCGCACCGTCAAGTCCCACATCACTTCGGCAAGCACATCTGCAGAGCGAGCCTACGAAGCGGTAGAGAAGCTCGGCGACACCGTCAAGTCGCAGTTGGACCGGGTCGACGAGTTGGTCGCTATCGGCGAGGACGAACCGTCCGACGACGAGACCTCTCTCGAAGCCGCTTAGGGAAGCAGCAACTCCTGATTGGAGCTTCCCCTGGGGGGCCCGACGGTGAATACGTATTCCTCTAGCCCCGCGCCGCCTACCGCTATGGCGGAGTAGATCCCCGGTTGGAAGTCACCCTGCAGGTTCGCTGAGCCGCCCGGTTGGATCGTGTCACCACTGATCGATGTCGGCCCTTCGATAGACAAGGTGGCTGGATAGTCGGTGAGGTTCGCAATCGTGAAGTTGGCGAGTCCGGCGCCGAAGTTCCTCGGGGAAACCTGAACGCCCTTCGGTCCGATCCTCACAGATACTTCGATGCCTCGTGGCGGGCGGTCCTCGGTCGTGACCGTGTCGCTTCCGCAGCCTGCGAGAGCGGCGATCAGCGCTGCGGCGAGGGCCACCGAGAGGAGGCGCGGGGTCAGGGCTCGAGGTGACACTGGGCTAAGACTAGTAGAGGTCTCATCTGGTGCGCAGGGGCAACTCGACCACCTCGGCGGATGCACCGTCGTCTCCGACAGCCACCGTTGCTCCTGGCTCAGCCTCCCGTCTGACCAGTGCCAGCGCGACGGGCCCAATCGCGGGAGACACGCAGGCCGTAGTGATCGTGCCGAGTTCGCGTCCACTGCCGTTGATCACCTCGCCGAACTGCGCCGGTCTCGAGAGCTTCAGACCTCTGAGCAGGCGATTCGGTCGGCCCTTGTAGTGGAGCCGGGCGACAGGCTCTTGGCCCAAGTAGCAACCCTTCTCGAAATCAACCGCCCGTTCGACGATGCCGCCCTCGGCGGGCATCACCGACCGGTCGAGTTCGAGGCCGAACCTCGGTATCCCTGACTCGACTCTGAGGATCTCCGCCGCGGCTTCCGGCACCTCTGTCAGCCCCTTTTCCGCGAGGGCCGTCCGGAGCGGTTCCGCGTCATCCGTCAGGTGGATCAGATCCACGCCATCCGGTGTACCCAGAACTCTGCATCCGACTCCGCCCAGCATCGTTTCCAGATGGCGATCCTCCCTGCCCGCAGAAGGAGCGTCCAGTAACGCTCGGGTCGCGGGTCCGATCACGGAGATGACAGACCGCTCTCCCGCTCGATCTTGCACCTCGACCTTGCGGCCGATCCGGTAAGTCTCGAGGTGAGAGGCGAGGGCTTTGATCGCATCGGCTTCGGCAACGAGCATGATCTGCTCGGGATCGACCATCAGCACGCGGCAGTCGGCGACGATGTGGGCTTTTCGGTCGAGCAGGGCCGCATACATCGCACTCCCGGGTTCGAGCCGTTCCAGGTCGTTGGTCAGCTGGCCCTGGAGGAACTCGACCGCATCCGGTCCCACGATGTCGAGGCTTGCGAGCGTCTCACGGGGAACTACGCCCGCCTCCTCGGTGATCAGGCGGTAACCGGCATCCAGTTCGATCTCGTCCACGTTGGTGGGTGCAGGTTCTTGCGAGTGCGGTTTCTCTTCCATCTTCGGGGATTCTACGCCCGCTTCGATCAGACTCGAGCATCGGAGCACCTATCTAGACTGGTCGCGTGATCAGCGGTACAGGAGCGGCATGAAGAATCCTCTCAAATGGCTGCAAGCGCAGCGCGGGGGCAAAGGCGCCCGCCGACGGGAGGATGACTCGATCGAGGCCGTGCTCCCCGGAGAGGCGGCCGTCGCTCGCGCTGCGAGGCAGTCCCTCGACGGGAATCGGAGAGGCTTCGCGAGGATCTGGCCCTTCCTCGGCCCTGCGTTCATCGCGGCAGTTGCCTACATCGACCCGGGGAATTTCGCGACCAACATCTCGGCGGGATCGCAGTTCGGTTATCTGCTGCTCTGGGTGGTCCTGATGGCGAATCTGATGGCGATGGTCGTCCAGACCCAGTCCGCCAAGCTGGGGATCGCCTCGGGTATGAACCTCCCCGAAGCCTGTCGGGAGCATTTTTCCCGCAAGGCGAGCTTCCTGCTCTGGATTCAGGCAGAGCTGGTTGCGATGGCAACTGACATCGCGGAGATCGTCGGCGCAGCGCTGGCGCTGAACCTGCTCTTCGGAATGCCGCTGCTCGAGGCGGCGGTGGTTTCGGGTGTGATCTCGTTCGGGGTTCTCGAACTGCAACGCCGTGGTTTCCGCAGGCTGGAGGCGGGGATTGCAGGGATGGTGGGGATAGTGGTGCTCGGTTTCGCTTTCGAGATCATCGCCGCGAAACCCGACGGTTCCGAGACGCTCAGAGGACTCTTCGTACCTGGCTTCTCCGGTACCGAGAGCATCCTCCTGGCCAGCGGAATCATCGGAGCAACGGTCATGCCCCATGTGATCTATCTCCACTCTGCTTTGACCCAGCGCAGGGTGGTGGGGCGAAATGACACCGAGAAGAGGAAGATTCTCGGGTTCGAGAGGGTAGATGTAGTGATCGCGATGGCGCTGGCGGGTCTCGTGAACATCTCGATGATGGCCATGGCTGCTGCGCTGTTCTCGGGCGGGGAGTTCGGGGCGATCGATTCGATCGAGGGTGCCTATGCGGGCCTGGGTGAGGCCATCTCGGATCAAGCGGCGACGATCTTCGGGGTGGCGCTTTTGGCCTCGGGTCTCGCATCGGCCTCGGTAGGCACGATGTCCGGCCAGGTAGTGATGCAGGGGTTCCTCAAGCGCCGGATCCCCCTCTATCTGCGTCGTGGGATAACCCTCGCGCCGGCGATAGTCATCGTCGCCTTGGGGGTGGCTCCGACCGACGCGCTGGTGATCAGCCAGGTCGTGCTGTCGTTCGGGATCCCGTTCGCGCTGGTGCCCCTCTTGTTGCTTTCGATGAGGAAGAAGGTTATGGGAGGCTTGGTCAATCCCCGGTGGCTTTCGGGATTGGTCGGCTTGATCGTGACGCCGATAATCGCTCTGAATCTCTTCCTGCTCTTTCGACTGTTCGCCGGCTAGGCGGCAGTGGCTAGGATTGCTTGGCGATGGCACTTGCAGACGACTTCAGGAACGTGGTCGATTCACTGCCCGAGGGGTGGACCGACCTGTCTCTAGATCTGAGGATCTTCGATCCGGAGGACTACATCGATTCCGCGGTCTTGCTCTCGCAGATCAATGCCCAGCCTTATTCGCGCTCCGAATGGCACTGGCGTATCGACGTAGCCAGCAAGTTCGGACACGCCGCTGCGGCCCAGACGGTTGCAGGAATACTCGACCGTCTGGATCGCGAGGAAATCGAGGGCGAATTGAGGATTCGCGACGCTCAAGAGGGGAGGGCAGAGGTCGTGCAGATGTGGGGTCGACCCGAGAGCGTCCGCGAGGAGTTCCGCCACCGTCGCAGCCTCTGAGAGCATGGCGAGGATCGTCGTAGTAACCGGCGATCTGCTGTTCGGTTCGAAGATCCAGCAGGCTCTGATCACAGCTGGATACGACGTAGATCTCTCTGTAGCCATCGATCCGGCTGCCGATCTGTTGGTGGTCGACCTTCCCGAACTGGGTGACCTCTCCGGTCTCGCTGAGGTTTCCTGCCCGGTCCTCGGCTACTACTCACACGTAGATCCCGGTCCTCGTGATTCCGCGCTGGCGTTAGGTGTCGCAAAGGCGGTGCCGAGATCGCGGTTGATTCGGGATTTGACTGACCTGACTTCTGATCTCCTGGACTCTCAGGGCAGCTGAAAACAGTCAGAGTCGGGCGCGTGGATCATTCCGCGAGCGGCAACGGCAGCCTCTGGGGTCAACAGTCCCCCAGCTCTGGCCCACGCGATCCATCCGCGAACGGCTCTGGCGTCGACCGAGACCGTGTCGGTGAGCGCCCTCCCAGCCAGCAGTGCTTCGAGTTGCGCAGTCTGGGAACTTCGGTCGAGCCCAGGATTGGCCTCGAGGAGGAATTCGAGACCTTCACCCGGATCATCGCGGGTTAGGGAGTATCCGCGCGACATTCCCCTCAAGAGTGAGCAGACGAGAGGCGAGTCGGGGCTGGTCTCTCGTGAATCGACGGCGAGCAGTAGCTGCGGGAACCCGGGGGCGCCATATTGCTGGATCCGCAGCTCCCTGGTCGGTATCCCGGCTCGTCGCATCTCGACGCCTTCGGCATTCCAGAACGCCGTCGCGGCATCGAGGCGCCCCCCGCTCAGCGCGGCAACCGCTCCGAAGCCGACATTGACCGTGTCGACCTCCGAACGTACGAGGCCCTGGGCGCCAAGGATCGTGTCCAGCACCAGGTCGTCCGCCGGGGTGCCTGTCACTCCTACGGTTGCTCCCTCGAGATCGACCTGCGGCGTGCCGGATGCTCCCGGTCCGACGATCACGGCAGCCAATGGCTTCTGGACTATCGCCGCGATGGCGACGAGCGGTACACCCTGACTCCTTGCAATTGCGAGATCGGCGATATCCATGACCGCGAAGTCCGTCCTGTCCGCGCCGAGCAGTTTCGAGACCTCTGCAGAGGAACCGGGCTGCCTGACCGTGAGATCGATCCCCTCTTCCTCGAGGGCACCGCTGCCTACCGCTGAGTAGATCCCGGTATGAACCGCGTTGGGTCGGAAATCGAGCGTGAGCAGCGCCCCGCGCTGGCGGGGTGCGTCCGGTTCTGCGCCCCCGCAAGCCTGCAGCGCCGCCAGGCCGACTAGAGCCGCCAGCAACGCGACCATGACTCTCACGCCTTGACCATATTGGTTTCACGCATCCGTGCTGCTTCGCGTATACACTGCGTCGGGCCCAGCGTGGGGGTTCCTCGCGGGCCACGAGAGACCATCTACTCCAAGGAGGAGAACGACTGTGCAGAGCAGAGGATTCGGCGCTTACATTGGAGAGTTGCTTGGCACTCTCATTCTGACCTTCATCATCACGAGCACCATCGTGCTCTACGTGGCGGTTGGTCAGAACGCATCCTTTGGTTCGGACTTCGCGGTGGTCGGGCTGACCAGCGCCTTCGTTCTCTTCATCCTGATCGCGAGCATCGGGGTGGCAAGCGGTGGCCACTTCAACCCTGCGGTCACCACCGCCTTCATGGCGCTTCGCAGGATGGATCCAGTCGATGGCGCCGTCTACATACTCGCGCAGCTTTCCGGCGGTGTCCTCGGTGCGTTGCTGACCAAGTGGTTCCTGCTGGATGAAGGGCGTGCCGCCGACTACGGTGCAACCTCGGTCAGCCCACTCCTCGGAGGAGACTTCCCGGGCATGGTCCTCGAAGGGATCGGAACCTTCCTCCTCGTGATGACCGTCCTGGCGCTGGCTCTCAACCCCGACGCCCGCCGCTGGGCCCCGCTCGCAATCGGAGCGGCCTACGGGATGGTGGAGATGGTGCTGATACCCCTCACCGGCGGAGCGGTCAACCCCGCTCGCTGGTTCGGCCCGGCTCTCGTGAGCGGCGACTGGGGTGGAGTGTGGCCCTACCTCGTCGGCCCGATCCTCGGAGCGTTGCTGGCTGTGGTCCTCTACAAGTTCGTGATCGAGAAGGCCAGCGGTCCCGATCAGGAACTCGCCGACGAGTTGGCTCCGCGCGGGCCGGCTCCGCCAGCAGGCGAGGCACCGCATCTTCGTCAGGAGCACCAGGGCGGTCAGCCGCCCTCCACGCCTCCTGGTGGCATCGTAGGAAGCTAGTCAGAGCGGGGGCGAAAGCGCCCCTGCGGTAGCGTCCCTTCGGTGCGAAGGGTCACATACTCACGCAACTACACGCTGTCGCTGTCTCGGACCTGCCAGTGCTTCTGTAAGTACTGCTCGTTCGCGACCCACCAGGCCCATCTGTACGCACCGCAGGAGGTCGAGCGTCGGCTCGACGACGCGGTGCGTCGTCGTTGCAAGGAACTGCTCGTCCTCACCGGTGAACGCCCGGAGGTCAACCCTGAGGTAGCCGAACGGCTCTCCCTCTGGGGGCACGAGGACTTCACCTCTTACGTGGCCTGGACCTGCGAGCGTGCGATGGAGCGGGGGCTCCTGCCCCACACCAACATCGGGGTGATAGGTCGGGAGGACCTGATCAGACTGCGTGAAGTGACTGCCTCGCAGGGACTGATGCTGGAGTCGGTCTCCGAAGGCCTGATGGAGACCGTTCACGCAGGGTCTCCGACCAAGCATCCCGCGCCGCGTATCGAGATGATCGAGACGGCAGGCGAACTCAAGATCCCCTTCACCACCGGAATACTCGTGGGCATAGGTGAGAGCGTCGACGAGCGCATCGAATCGCTGAAGGTGATCGCCGGGCTCAACGAGCGGTTCGGCCACATCCAGGAGGTGATCCTCCAGAACTACGTCCCACACCCGCGTTATTACGACCAGGATGTGGCCGAGATCGCGGACTCTTCGGCCCGACGAAGGTGGTCAGGTCTCGATGCGAGTGTGCAGGAGTCTGAATCCGTCGAGCGCCCCGAGTGGGCCTCGGAGGTGACGCTCGACGAGATGGTCGAACTGGTAGCCGCCTGCCGCACGCTGATGCCCGAGGTGGGGATACAGATCCCTCCGAACCTCGCCGACTGGTGGCCCGAACTCGTCGATGCCGGTGCGACTGACCTCGGCGGTCTGTCGGCCAACGGCGATCACATTTCGCCCGAGGAGGCCTTCCCGAGCCCCCGCGAGATCCGTGCGAATCTCGCGCCGAGGGGCTATGCGGTTGCAGAGAGACTCTGTGCCTACCCCCAGTTCCTCGATCCCCAGTGGATGGAGCAGGGGGTGCTCGATCTGGTCAAGTCCCGCTACTGGAGCTTCATCCCCCGACGGGGATCCGGCCGCTCGCTCAATTCGGGTGACACGAACTCGGTCCTGGCTGCCGCCGCCATTGAGAAGGGAAGGGAGGGAGAGCGCCTGACCGAGGACGAACTCGCCGCACTCTTCGCCGAGACCAACCCCGAGACGATCGAGCAGATGCGCGTCGCCGCCGATGAGCTCAGAGCTGATCTGGCAGGGGACCTGGCGACCTTCGTGATCAATCGGAACATCAACTTCACCAACGTGTGCATCGTCGGCTGTGCCTTCTGCGGCTTCGGTCAGGGGAAGCGCTCGCCCGAGGCCTACACGTTGGATGAGGGGGAGTTCGTCGACCGGGTCGAAGAGGCACTCGAGTTCGGGGCGACCGAGATCTGCATGCAGGGGGGCATACACCCGGAGTATCAGCTTCGAGACTACGGACGATGGCTGACCGTCGCAAAGGAGACGGCTCCCGAAATCCACCTCCATGCCTTCTCGCCGATGGAGATCGACCACATGTGTGAACGTGAGGGCAAGGACCCCGTAGAGATCTTCGAATACCTGATCGAGTGCGGACTCGGATCGACCCCTGGAACCGCCGCCGAGGTATTGGTGGACGGAGTACGTGACCGGATCTCGCCCAACAAACTCCCGGTGGAGAGATGGGTGGAGATAATCGAGGCGTCCCACTCCGTCGGGCTCCGGTCCACTTCGACGGTGATGTTCGGGCACATCGAGGAACCCCGCGAACTGGCGCGGCACATAGGCGTGATCCGTGAGGTCCAGGAGAGGACTGGCGGGATCACCGAGTTCGTACCGTTGAGCTTCATACCGTTCAACACGCTGCTCGGCCGCACGCACGGCGTGGAGGAGATCTCGATGGCCGAGAACCTCAAACACACCGCAGCCTTCCGTCTCGGGCTCGGACGGTCGGTGGTGAACCTTCAGGCGAGTTGGGTCAAGATGGGCCTCGAGGGCGCGACCGAGGCATTGCGATGGGGAGTGAACGATCTCGGAGGCACCCTGATGGAGGAGAACATCTCGAGGATGGCCGGCTCCCAGCACGGAACCCGGCTCGAGCCGGAGGATCTGATCGGCGCTGCTCGCAAGGCTGGCCGGAAGCCGGCCCAGCGGACCACTCTCTACGAGGTGCTGGAGACGTACTGAGCGTCTCGTCTCAGCGGAACAGGTCTTCGGCTTCTGGACGCTGCAGCCCGGAAGCACCCGGTCCGTCGTCGTCCGTGACCAGATGTCCGAGCCCCGAGATCACTGCGCCGGGCACATTCGAGTCTTTCTCCCTGATCAGATCCGCTACTGCGGCAAGGTGATCGGCCGATGCGATGATGGTCGCGCTCAGCTTCCGGCCATGCGAGTCGCTGCGTCCTTCCCAGTCGTCGAGCGGTTCGATCCCTGCACAGCCGATCGCCACCTCGGCCTGACCGAGTCGCCACGCACGTCCGAAACTGTCGGCGATCACTACTCCGGGTCTCTCGCCAGAGGATGCTTCTATTTCGGACCTGATACGGCGGGCCGAGGCATCAGCATCCTCCGGGAGTAGGCAGACCGTGTCGGGATCCGGCAAGTTCGACGCGTCGATGCCTGCGTTGGCGCATATCCACCCGGAATTAGTCTCGACGATGAGTCTGCCCGAGGTCGCTCTGAGCACCTTCCGGCTCTCGGTGAGGACCAGTTCGACCATACGCGGGTCCCGACCGACCTCCTTGGCAACGCGCTTTGCCTCCTCTCCCGGTTGGACGCCTGCGAGATCTCTCACTCTCCCCTCTGCCTTGGAGACGATCTTCTGAGAGCAGACGATGACCTCGTCGCCACTCGGTTGGGCTATTGCGGCGATCAGGGAACCGATCTCATCTCCTTCCGAGATCTCCGGAATCCCCGCGAGTGGCCGGACCTCGATCTGTCGCCTGTCGTCGTGGCCCGTGATCAGGCTGGGGGAGGTGTGGGTGAGCGATCGGTCAGACGGACTGCCGACTCGTCGTCTTCGGTCGGGTCTCCACCGATCTCCCACAGGACACGCGCCGCGCGGGGTGAGCGCTCCGGGCTGACCAGAAGAGCCTCGCGGAGATACGCGAGGTCGTCCGGGGTATCGAGATCATGGGCGAGTCCCTCAATCTCTTCGAGGGCAAAGCTCACCCCGGACGCTCTGGCGCGGCCGGTATGCCGGACGAGGCTTTCAGAACCGAACGCCGGCTCGAAGCAGCCCGGCGGCGTGAGTATCAGAGCGTTGGTACCCGAGTGATCATGGTTCGGCACGATCAGCGCGGCGCGGGGGGTACGGCCCAGGTGTGCATCGAAGTCGACCGGGTCGAAGAGCGGGCAGTCGGTTGGGAGCACGGCTACGCGCTCGAAGTCGCCAGCTACTGCGTCGCGGATGCCACGTGCGGCAGCATCCGAATGTCCGGGGTCTTCGGCGAGCGAGAGGACGTCGATACCGACCCACTTGGCGTGCCGCACCACTTCCGAGTCGGAGGTGACGATCAGGACGTCGTCCACCGTCTTGCAGCGCCGAACCTTGATCATCATGTCGAGGAATAGTTCCTCTGCGAGTCGAGCTCTATCGGCAGCCGAGATCTCGCCTGCGAGGCGCTCGTGGGCACGGCTGAACTCCTTCACCGGGAGGATCGCCAGAGTGCGAAGTCGTTCTGCTCCGAACATTCGGTTGGAAGGCTAGCGAGGGCCAGTCGTCGGTTTGGCAGATCTCGCCCCGATTGGCGACGCATTCCGGATCCGGCGAAGTCTCAGGTCAAGGATTCGAGGAGCTGGAGCAGGGAGCGCGCGAGATCCTGCCGATCCGACGCATTCTCCATCAGCGTCTTGCCACGATAGAAGGGGGGATCTTCCGGATCCTTTGCAGGGTCGTCGTCATCGCATACGAGTGCGGTGAGGAGGCCCTCGTACAGAGATGCGATTCCCGATGCATCGCTCGGACGACCGAGTGCCTTCAGGCACTCCTCGGTCGGCCCCTTGATCGACCTGCCAGCGATCAAGGGGCTGACGGCGATCACGGGGGCTGAGCTCGATTCCACAGCCGACCTCAGGTCTGGCATCCCGAGGATGGGTCCGATAGACAGAACCGGGTTGGAGGGGCCGATCACGATGAGATCCGCGTCGGTGATGGCGCTCAGGACCTCAGGCGTGGCAGTTGCCCCCTCGAGGCCCTCTACGTTCACCTCCTCGATCGGATCGGAGCCTCCATCTGCGATCAGATACTGCTGGAGGGTCCTCCAACCCGCACCCGTCTTGATCCGTGTCCGAATCGGCGTTTCCGTGGCCGGCAGAACGGCTGCGGTCACCCCCAGCGCCGAGGCGATCTGGGCCTGTGCAGCTGTCCGCGTTCCGCCCTCGGACACGAAGGTGGACCGGTAGATGCAGGTGGCGAGGTCTCGGTCGGAGATCCGAAACCAATCGGGTGCCCCGAGCAGTCCGAGGCGATCGAAGACCGTGAAGGTGTCGCCGGCTATTCCCCAGCCACGTTCTTCGTCGATCTGACCGGCCAGCCAGTAGGTGATCAGGTCCGGGTCTGGCGATACGTCGATTCCGAGCACCGTCTCGTCATCGGCAGAGTTCGCGATCACAGAGAGACGCTCGCCGATCTCAGCCTGGAATCCAGCTGCGAGCTTCGCGCCGCCGGTTCCGCCCGCCAGGAGTGCGACCCGCGGGGAGCCTCTCAACTCCAGTGGTCTCCGTCTGGCAGGCCGGTGACCCTGATCCCCGAGTGGGTTTT
>JAUMFR010000040.1:0-10781 GCA_032119755.1 Solirubrobacterales bacterium
CAGCGGCTGCTTCGGGGCCGATTCGGTCCGGTCTTCGCGCGCCTGCAGAACGAGCGTTTCTTCCGGAACCAGTTCGGCTCGGTCTTCTCGACCGATCATCCGCTGACCGACGAGGAGGCGACCGATCAGTGGCAGTTGCTCGACTACGACGGCGGGGGGCGGCTGGGCCACCTGCTGATCTCCTACATGGATGAGCGTGAGCGGCGGGCCGATCGCTGGCACGGAGCGATTCGCGACTGGAAGGGGGATCTGCGCCTCGCCTGGGGCCTCGAGGACCCTGTCGCCACCACAAACGTGCTCGACGCGGTCCTCGCGTTGCGCCCGGATGCGCCTGTCACGCGCCTGCCGGGCCTCGGTCATTACCCCCAGATAGAAGATCCTGAGCGCTTCTGCGAGGTACTGGTGGAGGCAGCCGAGTCCTCGTTATAATCCTGCGCCCTTTAGGTAAAGGACCGTAAATGGCACGAGAGACACCCATAACCAGAGAAGGCCTCGCCAAGCTCGAAGAGGAGTTGGATCAACTCGTCACCGTCAAGCGTGCCGAGGTGGCCGAGCGGATCAAGGAGGCCCGCGAGTTCGGCGATGTCGCCGAGAACGCTGAGTACGAGGACGCCAAGAACGAGCAGGCGATGCTCGAGCAGCGCATTTCGCACCTCCAGGAACGTCTGCGTCGCGCCACCGTGATCGATAAGCGCAAGGTCCACACCGATCAGGTCGAGGTGGGCGTGCTGGTGCACGTGAAAGATCAGAAGTCCGGCAAGTCCCAGAAGTTCCACATCGTGGGCGTGGCCGAGGCCGACCCCGCCCAGCAGAAGCTCTCCAACGAGTCACCGATGGGCAAGGCGCTGCTTGGCCACAAGCGCAACGAGATCGTTACCGTCGAGGCCCCCAAGGGCCCGAAGAAGAAGTTCAAGATCACCAAGATCGAGCGGGCTTGAGGGTGGAGACCGGCGACGATCGTCGCCTGAAGCTAGAGGGGTTTCGGGCGAGCGGAGTAGACCCCTACCCCCACGATTTCCCTGACCGTACCGAGATCTCGGCCGTTCGAGCCCAGCACGACTCGCTCGAGGCCGGAGCCGAGACCGACGAGGTATGCAGGATCGCCGGCCGCCTGACCGCCCGACGCGAGATGGGCAAGCAGGCTTTCCTCGATCTGCGCGACGGCACGGGCAAGTTGCAGGTCCAGGCGCGGGTGGATGAGTTGGGCCAAGAAGGGTTCGACTCGATCGTCTCACTCGACCTCGGCGACATCCTCGGTGTGGAGGGGACGATCTTCGTCTCCAAGCGGGGCGAGTTGAGCGTCAGGGTCACCTCCTGGACCCTGCTGGCCAAGAGCCTCCGGCCGCCACCCGAGAAGCATCACGGGCTCACGGATACCGAGACCCGCTATCGGCGCCGCGAACTCGACCTGATAGCCAACGACGAATCGCGTGATCTGTTCCGTCTCCGCGCGAAGACCGTCACCGGCGTGCGCGCGTATCTCGATCAGGCGGGCTTCGTGGAGGTCGAGACCCCGATCCTCCAGCCGCTCTACGGGGGTGCGCTGGCGCGTCCTTTCACCACCCATCACAACTCGCTCGATCGCGACCTCTACCTCAGGATCGCAACCGAGCTCTATCTCAAGCGCCTCGTGGTGGGAGGCATCGACCGCGTCTACGAACTCGGTCGGGACTTCCGCAACGAGGGCATCTCGATGAAGCACAACCCCGAGTTCACGATGGTCGAGTGGTACGAGGCCTACTCCGACTACGACGATCAGGCCCGTCGCCTGGAGGAGCTCGTCTCGGGTGTTGCCAAGGAGGTCCTCGGCACCACCGAGGTCGAGCGCGACGGCAAGAAGATCGATCTCGCCCCACCGTGGCGGCGCGTCACGCTGCGGGATGCGATCCGCGAAGAGTCCGGCATCGATGTGATGGAGCACCCCAGCCGTGACGAGTTGGCTGCCGCGATGGGCGGTGAGGTCGATCCGACGGCCGGCTGGGGCAAGTTGGTCGACGAGCTGCTGTCCAAGCAGGTCGAGCCGAAGCTGATCGAGCCGACCTTCATCACCGATTACCCGGTCGAGCTCTCTCCATTCGCCAAGAACCACCGGAGCGAGGAAGGGTTGGTCGAGCGCTGGGAGGCCTTCATCGGAGGCATGGAGATAGCGAACGCCTTCAGCGAGTTGAACGATCCTGACGAGCAGCGCCGTCGGTTCGAGCAGCAGGCGGAAGAGCTCGAGCGCGGAGACGACGAAACCCAGCCTTACGACGAGGCCTTCCTCGAGGCCCTCGAGGCGGGGATGCCGCCGACCGGAGGAGTAGGGCTCGGAATCGACCGTCTGGTGATGATCCTCAGCGGCGCCACGAGTCTCCGGGAGGTGCTCCTGTTCCCTGCGATGCGTGACTGATCCTGCAATGGGAGTGCGTACTTATGTCCCCTCGCAGCCGGAAAACCCCCGCAAACGCCGGTAACTGCGGAATCCGCCACGGTCGAGATGCAAGAGGCCGCGGGGCCGGAAACACTGTCTCCCTATAATGCCCTCAGTCCGGGTGTGGACCGGGGGTAGGGCGGAGAGAGTCAGATTCACCATCTGGCTCGAGACCGAAACCCACGGCACACCAAAACTCCGAAACCCCAACCCGCCGGGTGGGTTGATAGACCACCCGAAACCGAAAAACAGCTACCCCAGACCGGAAAGGCGACAGGCGAGTAGAAACCGATGTTCGAACGATTTACAGAGAGGGCGCGACAGGTCGTAGTGCTGGCCCAGGAAGAGGCCCGCACCCTGAAGCACAACTACATCGGCACCGAGCACATCCTGCTCGGCCTGCTCCGCGAGGAGGAGGGTCTCGCCGCGCGTGTCCTCGAGTCACTCGATATCACGGTCGAGCGCGTCCGCTCGCAGGTCGTCCGGATCGTCGGCTCTGGCGAGGAGGTAACCGCCGGCCAGATCCCCTTCACCCCGCGCGCCAAGAAGGTGCTCGAACTCGCCCTTCGCGAGGCGCTCTCGCTCGGCCACAACTACATCGGCACCGAGCACATCCTGCTCGGACTGGTCCGTGAGAACGAGGGCGTTGCCGCCCGCATCCTGCTCGACTTCGACGCCGACTCCGAGAAGATCCGCAACGAGGTAATCCGGATGCTCTCCGGCCCCGGCGGTTCCAAGCGCGGCAGCGAGTCCAGCTCGGGTGCCCCCAGCGGCGAGGGCAAGAAGTCCTCGAAGTTGCTCGATCAGTTCGGTCGCAACCTGACCAAGCTCGCTGCAGACGGCAAGCTCGACCCGGTGATCGGTCGCGAGACCGAGATCGAGCGGATCATGCAGGTGCTCTCACGCCGGACCAAGAACAACCCGGTCCTGCTTGGTGAGCCGGGCGTGGGCAAGACCGCCGTGGTCGAAGGCCTGGCCGCGAAGATCAACAGCGGCGATGTCCCCGAGCTCTTGAGGAACAAACAGATCTACACGCTCGACCTGGCGGCGCTGGTTGCCGGATCCAAGTACCGCGGCGAGTTCGAGGAGCGCCTGAAGAAGGTGATGAAGGAGATCACGCAGCGCGGAGACATCATCCTCTTCATCGACGAGCTGCACAACCTGGTCGGCGCAGGCGCCGCTGAAGGCGCAATCGACGCAGCCTCGATCCTCAAGCCGGCACTCGCCCGAGGCGAGATGCAGACGATCGGTGCGACCACGCTCGACGAGTACCGCAAGTACCTCGAGCGCGACGCCGCGCTGGAGCGCCGCTTCGCCCAGATCAAGGTCGAGCAGCCCTCCACCGAGCAGACCGTGCAGATCCTCGAAGGCCTGCGCGAGCGCTACGAGGCTCACCACCACGTCAAAATCCTCGACGAGGCCCTCGAGGCTGCCGCCGAGCTGGCCGACCGCTACATCTCCGAACGCTTCCTGCCCGACAAGGCGATCGACCTGATCGACGAGGCCGCATCGCGGATGCGGATCAAGTCCATGAGTCAGCCTCCGGTCTACCGCGATCTCGAGGGCGAGATCGAGACCACCCGCCGCGACAAGGAAGCTGCGATCGAGGCCCAAGAGTTCGAGAAGGCCGCGAACCTGCGCGATCAGGAGCGCCGCTTGACCAACAAGAAGAAGGATCTCGAGCAGGAGTGGACCGATGGTGAGGGCGGCGAGCGCCCCGAGGTCGGCGAGGAAGAGATCGCAGACATCGTCTCGATGTGGACCGGGATCCCCGTCTTCAAGCTCACCGAGGCCGAGACCAAGAAGCTCGTCCGCATGGAAGAGGAACTGCACAAGCGCGTGATCGGCCAGGAGGTCGCAATCACCGCCGTCTCCAAGGCGATCCGTCGCTCGCGCGCCGGGATCAAAGACCCCAAGCGCCCTGCCGGTTCGTTCATCTTCCTCGGACCCTCAGGCGTCGGCAAGACCGAGCTCGCCCGCACGCTCGCCGAGTTCCTCTTCGGCGACGAGGACGCAATGGTCAGGATCGACATGTCCGAGTACATGGAAAAGCACGCGGTCAGCCGCCTGGTCGGCTCGCCTCCCGGCTACGTCGGCTACGACGAGGGCGGCCAGCTCACCGAGGCCGTGCGCCGCAAGCCGTACTCGGTGCTGCTGCTCGACGAGATCGAGAAGGCCCACCCCGATGTGTTCAACGTGCTGCTGCAGATCCTCGAAGATGGCCGTCTTACCGACTCGCAGGGCCGCACCGTCGACTTCCGCAACGCGATCGTGATCATGACCTCGAACGTCGGCGCGCAGGATATCTCGAAGGACATGTCCTTCGGATTCGCTGCCTCCGATGCAGAGGAGGGCGGTGCCTCCTACGACGACATGAAGGGCCGGATCATGGGCGAGCTGAAGAAGGTCTTCCGCCCCGAGTTCCTCAACCGTATCGACGAGGTGATCGTCTTCCACAAGCTGACCAAGGAGGAGATCAAGTCGATCGTCGATCTGATGATCGCCCGAGTCCGGGTTCAGGTTGCCGAACACTCGCTCCAACTCGACCTCACCGACGAGGCGAAGGACCTGCTGGTCGACAAGGGATGGGATCCGGGCATGGGCGCGCGTCCGCTGCGTCGCGCGATCCAGCGCTACATCGAGGACCCGCTTGCCGACGAGGTGCTCAAGGCGGGCTCGATGCCCGAGGGCTCGACCGTGCTGGTCGAGCGTGATGCCAAGGGTGACGAGGATGACAAGCCCCTGAAGCTCAAGATCGTCAAGCCCCGCAAGAAGCCCGCTGCCAAGAAGCAGAAGGAGCCGGTTGCGGTCGGAGCCAAGGCTGAGGAACCGAAGGACGCCGGTCCTGCACCCGCGGCCGACGCCTCGGATGACGCAGAGTCCGACTCCCCGGACTGAGCCTCCCGTAACCTCAAGGGCATGAGAAAGCCCGGCACCACTGCCGTCGGCACTTGGAGTGGCGGTCGCTTCATGCACTTCGGCGAGGAGATCTCCGAGGAGCGCCTCGAGGCGCTCGTTCGCCCGGGCGACGGCATCGACACGATCCTCACCGCCGATGTCTACGGTCAAGGCGCTGCCGATGAGTTGCTCGGCCGTGCGATCGCCGGCTCGGATCTGTCCCGTGACGAGTTCTGCGTGGTCGGTGCAGTCGGGCACGACTTCTACGAAGGCGAGCGCCAGGGAGCCAAGGGTTTTCCCCGCTTCACCGACCCGGCACTGCGGACTCCGGATTCCTATCTCGACTATCTGCGCACCGCCACCGAGCGGAGCCTCGAGCGCACCGGCCTCGAGCGCTTCGACGCCTTGCTGCTCCACAACCCCGATCGGATCGGATTCACCAGTGAGGTCGTCTGGGAGGGGATGAGGGCCCTGCGCGACGAGGGCCTGACCGGAGCGATCGGCGTCGCGCCCGGCCCCGCCAATGGCTTCACCTTGGACGTGATCGACTGCGTGGAGCGTTTCGGCAGCGAGATCGACTACGCGATGCTGATCCTCAACCCGCTCGAGCCATGGCCCGGTGAGATGGCTCTCGGCGCCTGCGAGCAGACTGGGGTAGAGGTGATCACCCGTGTGGTCGACTACGGCGGCCTCTTCTGGGATGACCTCACATCCCCCGAGGGCCTCGGAGAGCGTGACCATCGGACCTTCCGACCAGACGGCTGGATCGAGTCTGGCCGCGAGCGGATCGAGCCGATCCGCGCCATCGCGCAGGCGCACGACCTCACCCTCCTCCAGGCCGCCTGTCAGTGGAACCTCGCGCAGCCTGCCGTGAGCTGCGTCGCGCCGACCTTGGTGCAGGAGGCAGGCCAGGATGCGAGGACCATCGAGTCGAAGCGAGAGGAACTGGCTGCCCTGCCGGCGGAGATCAGGCTCAGCCCCGATGAGATCGCCGAGATCCGGCGGATCGGCGATAACCGCGGTTGTATGGCGCTCAAGGGCGCGAGCCCTGTGCACGAGGGAGAGGAGCGCCCCGACGGCTGGCAGATGCGCCCGGAACTGGCCGACACGGCGACCCGTTGGGGCATCGATCCCGAGCGTGACCTCGTCATGTCGGGACCGGCACCGGCGCCGGCGGGCGAGTAGGACGGGGGGAAGGCCGTGAGGGAATCCTTGGAGCGATTCGGCAGGTTCGCCTTGGGCACCGGATCGACCCTCTTCATCATCCTCGGGGCGATCATCTTCGGATTCGGAGTTCCGACGCTGTGGATCTACCTCGCCTCGGTGATCTACGGAGAACCCGGGGCGGTCACGGGTTCGATCGCGCTCTTCATCTTCGCCGGGATAATCGTCACCTACTGGTTGCTGCTGGTGATCGCCTCCTGGATCAGGGCACGGGTGCTGGGCCCTGAAGAGGCAGAGCGCGAGACCAAGCGGGCATCCTGGAACCGCAGCCTCCGCGACACCCCCTTCCAGCCCGGCGAGAGCAAGACCGACCCGATCGAGAAGCTCTTCATCGCGACCGCGATCGTCTCGCTGATCGGTCTGCTGATCTGGTTCGTCGGCTTCGCCGGTGCGCCGTTCCCGACCGGGTGAGGAGTGGATTCAATCCAATTAGTCAGGAAGAGACGGACTCTGCTGCTAGGGTTCCTTGAACTACGGGGGGTAGGTTTCTCCTCGAAGGATCAGTCAAACATCCTTACGCCCCGAGAGAAAGGCCCCCGATGAAGAACTTCAAGCTCGCAGCCGCAGCCGCAGCCGCAGCCCTCGTCGCATTGCTCGTTCCCGCAGCCGCTTCGGCTGCCCCTACCCCAGTTCAGCTGACCGACTTCTCTCCCGCACGCACTCCAGACTGGGCCGGGCAGAAGCATGCGACTGCAGTCAATCCGAGGAGCGGACGGCAGCTCGTCTTCGGTTTCTTCCGGGATGACGAAGGAGCGTATCTCGCTGCCAACGTGTACACGCCTTCCGGCGCGCCCATTGGAGGGGAGCATGTCTTCCTCGACGGAACCAGCACGACCTCGAACCAGTCGTTCGGCGCTGCCTACAACCCGGTCACCGGTGGCTGGATCGTCACCTGGCTCGATACCGACGCGCAGGTCTACGCTAGCCAGATGCTGAAGGCAAGCGGCGCGGCCCAGGGATCCGCGCGGGTGCTCGTCACCTCTCCGGACATCAACTGCTGTGGCAGCAGCGACATCGCATGGGATTCCAGGAAGAAGCAGTTCCTGGTCGCGTGGTCGTATTACTCGAACACCGGTGAGACGACGCCTGACGGGTCGCCGACGGGACGGTTCGTGAAGCCCAATGGGATTCCAGTACCCGGGGGAAGCTTCCGCCTGCTCTCCAACGTGTCGCAGTTCAGTCTGTGGAACGACTATCACCAGCTCGCGCTCGAGTACTCACCCAGGCACAACAGTTTCGGGCTTCTTACCAAGGCACGCAACGTCTCGGTGTCGGCGAACTGGCGGCCGTACTTCCAGCGGCTCAACTCCAAGGGACGGCCGGCAGGTAGCGCGAAGAATCTGACCCCGCTGCCCGCGCCCGGTTCCAACGTAGGAAATGTAGACCTCGCCTACAGCGCGAAGGCCGATCAGTACGCAGCGATCTGGGGTGAGATCGACGGTTCTGAAAATCCGATCTACGTGCAGCGTCTCAAGGGCTCGACCGGTGCCGTGGTGGGGGCACCAGTGCTTCAGACGCTTCCCGCCGGAGCGACGAACAACCGCTACCGCACCAAAATCGCGGCCGGCCCCTCCGGGTTCTACGCGGTCTCCACCTTCGACAATTCGGCTTTCGGTAACTGGGCAGGCATCGGAGGGTTCAAGATCGGCGCCAACGGCTCGACCGTAGGCGAACCGGTCTGGCTCTGGACCGATACCGCCCGCCCCGCCTCTCGACCCCAGGTGACATTCGATCGGGTCTCCTGTCGCTTCGTAGTCACCTACGTTGGTGACAGCGACGGTGCCGATCTCAGTGCGGCGTCTCAGTTGTTCGAGTCCCGGGTGAGTACCACCGGCTGCAGGAAGCCCAAGAGGTAACAGGGGGCGGGAGCGTCGTCGCCCGGCCATAGGATCGTCGGGTGGCGAAGAAGAAGAGATCTCCCGGCTTCGAGTGCACCGCTTGCGGGCACCAGGCGCTCGCCTGGTCGGGGCAATGCCCGGGCTGTAACGCCTGGAACACGCTGGAGAAGGCCCTGCCAGCCCCACCGCCTTCTGCTGGAGTGGGTGGGGGCATCTCCGGCGGTGTCGCGACCATTCCCACTCCGCTTCGCGAGGTCAAGGCGGAGCGATCCGAGCGGGCCGAGACGGGCATAGCCGAACTCGATCGCGTGCTGGGTGGCGGTCTGGTGCCGGGCTCTCTAGTGCTGCTCGGAGGAGCACCCGGTATCGGCAAATCGACCCTCGCCGCGATGGCGCTCGCCAACCTGTCCGAACGCGGCGCCGGGGTCTTGTACATATCTGGCGAGGAGTCGGCCTCACAGGTGAGGCGCCGGGCCGAACGGCTGGGTGACTCGGCGCTGGACGTCCCGATCCTCGCAGAGAACTCACTCGAATCGGTGATCGCCACGATCGTCGAGCAGCGGCCACAGGTCTGCGTGATCGATTCGGTGCAGACGCTCTCGGTGGGTGATTCGGCCCCCGGCAGCCTCGCCGCCGTGCGCGAGGTGACCCAGGCGCTTCTGGAGACAGGCAAATCGCGCGATGTCACCATGATCCTGGTCGGTCACGTGACCAAGGAGGGGTCGCTGGCCGGGCCCAGATCTCTCGAGCATCTCGTCGATTGCGTCCTGCACTTCGAGGGAGAGCGTGAGCGCTCCTTCCGCACCGTCAGGGCAGTCAAGAACCGCTTCGGCGCGACCAGCGAGGTGGGGGTGTTCGAGATGCGCTCGGCGGGACTCGTGGAGGTGCTCGACCCGTCGGCTCGCTTTGCAGGCGAGGCGTCGCCGGCTGCGGGCTCGGTGATCTGCTGCTCGATGGAGGGGACCAGGCCGATTCTGGTCGAGGTCCAGGCCCTGGTCGCCCCCAGTGAGGCAGAGCTGCCACGCCGCACCGCCACCGGCATCGATCGCAATCGTCTCGCCCTCGTGCTGGCCGTCTTGACTCGTCACGGCCGGCTGCCGCTCGGCTCGGCCGATGTGTTCGTGAACGTGGTCGGAGGCGTTCGGCTCGACGAGCCCGGCGCCGATCTCGCCGTCGCCCTCGCGGTCGCCTCAGCCAATTCGGGTGAGGCCCTCTCGGTCGACGGTCGCCCGCTCGCCTGCTTCGGTGAGGTGGGCCTCACCGGCGAGTTGCGCTACGTCGCCCACGCCGACCGCCGGGTGGCGGAGGCCCGCAAGTTCGGCCTCGGTTCCGTGATCGGACCAGAGCCGGGGGAGGGCAAGCCTGACGGGATGAGGGTGGTCGCCACCATCGGGGACGCCCTGAAGGCCGCTGGAGTGTCTCGGCGGCGGGGAGATCGGGGCGGACAGAATCCGTCTCGTCGCGCGGCCTGACCGGGTAGCACTTTCCCTCTCCGAATCAGGATTTACGCACATTGCAGGCACTTTCCGAACGGGCGGTTGGTGGTCGCTGATTTGCGCTAAAAGAACTGCTGATGGCGCCTTCCAAATCAGGAGATCAGACACACCGGGAGTTGGAAGAGCGTCAGGATCCTCGTCTGCTTCGGGCCCTCGACATGGTTGCCCCCGGTACCGGCCTCAGGGAGGGAATCGACAACATCATCCACAGCCGGACCGGTGGCCTGCTGGTTATCGGAGACCCTGAGGAGATCTCGTTCCTCTTCTCTGGCGGTATCCCGATGGATCTCGACTACACCCCGGCGCTGCTCTACCAGGTGGCGAAAATGGACGGCGCAATAATCCTCGATCAGGACGCAACCAGGATCGTCGCCGCCAACGTCCAGCTGATGCCCGACCCGACGATCCTCTCTGACGAGACGGGGACCCGCCACCGCACCGCCGAGCGTGTCTCCAAGCAGACCGACGCGCTGGTCGTGGCGATCTCCGAACGCCGTGAGGTCGTCTCCATCTACCTCGGCGGGATGAAGTACATCCTCCAGGAAATCCCCGCCGTGCTTGCCAAGGCGAATCAGGGGCTTCGGAACCTCGACAAGTACCGGGCCCGCCTCGACTCGATGAGCACCCGCCTGACCGAGTTGGAGTTCGAGGGGCGCGTGGTGCTCTACGACGTTCTGTCCGTGCTTCAGCGGGTCGAGTTGGTGAGCCGGATGGCGGTCGAGGTGGAGCGCTACATCGTCGAGCTCGGTGCCGAGGGCAGGTTGATCGAGATGCAGTTGGAGGAAACGCTGGTTGGAGTGGCGGCCGACAAATCCGCGCTGATCCGCGACTACGCCACCACCGACAGCGAGCAGAGCCTCTCGGATGCACTCAGCGCGCTCAGCCAGCTCCCCCACCAGGAGCTGCTCGACTACG
>JAUMFR010000041.1:0-2484 GCA_032119755.1 Solirubrobacterales bacterium
CCTGTCCAGGAACGACAGGACCTCCTCGGCGATCTTCTCTCCGCGATCCTCCTGGAGGAAGTGAGCAGCACCCTCGATCTTCACCTGCTCGCCAGCGGTAGGGATCGCCTCGGTGAACATCTCTCCGGCCTTGGGGAATGGGAACACGGGGTCGCTGTCGGAAAAGGCAACCAGGCACGGCTTATCCCAGCTGCGCAGCTCTGCGGCCACCTCGCCAATCTTTGCGGCGGCGGGATCGCCATCGTCGATCGGGACGAGCAACGGAAAGGTCGCGGCTCCGGCCTTCGACTCTGGATTGGGGAATGGTGCCTCGTAGGCAGCGACGACCTCTGCCGGGAGTTCCGTTGCGGTACCGCCCTGAGCGACGATGCCGACAGGGAGGTCGGGGTTCTTCTCGGCGAACTCTCTCCACGCCATGAACCCCTTCGAGACACGGCCGCTGAACAGGCCGGTGTTCATGATCACCAGCCCTCCCACACGCCCGGCGTTCTCGACCGCCCAGCGCAGACCAATCGGACCGCCCCAGTCCTGCACCACCACGACCGTGTCATCGAGATCGAGTCCGGCCAGCAGACCGCCCGCCTGCTCACAGTGGCGGTCGTAGCTGTACCAGCCGAAGTCGGTGGGTTTGTCGGAGCGTCCAAAACCGGCCAGATCGGGAAGGACCACACGGTGGCCTGCCTCGAGGAAGGCAGCAGCCATCTTGCGGTAGAGGAAGGACCAAGTCGGCTCGCCGTGGAAGCAGAGGATCGTCTTGCCGGACTGACCGCTGGGTGGACTCTCGTCGACATAGTGCATCCGAAGACCGTCCACCTCCGAGTAGTTCGGCTCGAACGTGAAGCCAGGAAGGTCTTCGAACCTCTCGTCCGGAGTCCGGAATACCTCCGGGATTGAATCCGCAGCAGATGCCATAAATGGAGCCTATCCAGAGGCGGGAGACCACGCCCGCCGGACGGCGGGCCATTTGCGAGACTAGGCGGAATGAGCGAGGGCAATGTCGATACCACGCAGGTCGCCTACGACCCCGCAGACGACGCGATGTGCGGCCGTGCGCGCGAGAGGTTCGCTGCCGACCGCAAGAAGAAACACAAGCCTGGCCGCCACGGCACGATGCCGAACCTGATCATCATCGGCGGGCTCAAGTGCGGCACAACCTCGATCCACCACTACCTCGGCCTTCACCCGGATGTGCAGATGTCGAAGCCCAAGGAACTCAACTTCTTCGTCACCGAGCAGACCTGGGATCTGGGTCTGGACTGGTACCGCAGCCGCTTCGACGACCGCTTCGAGGTGCGCGGAGAGTCATCGCCCCACTACACCAACCTCCCCCGCTTCACCGGAGTTGCAGAGAAGATCCATGAGCACGTGCCGGATGCCCGCCTGCTCTACATGATCCGTGATCCGATCTCCCGGATCCTCTCCCACTGGCGCCATGCGACCGGCGCGGGCTACGAGACCCGGAGCATGGAGGAAGCACTCGGTCGCGACGATCAGTCCTACGTACACCGGTCGATGTACTGGATGCAGCTCCAGCCCTATCTAGAGCTGTTCGACCGTTCACAGATCGAGTTGATCACCCAGGAAGAACTCCAAAGCGAACGCACCGAGACGATGCGTCGCGCCTTCCGCTTCGCCGGCGTGGACGAGAACTTCACCTCCGAGCAGTTCGACCGGGAATGGGAGAAGAGCACCGCCAAGGAGGCGGGCAGCTATCAGATCATGGAGAAGCTCGTGAAGCTCCCGGGCCTGCGATCCCTCGATCGCAACTTCGATCGGCTGCCCGAGTCGATGCGCTGGATGGTGGAGAAGGTCGTTCACAAACCCGATGCGCCCTCAGCACCGAAGCCCGAGTTGCCGGCGGAGATCGAGCAGCGGCTTACCCGAGTGTTCGCCGAAGATGTATCCGCTCTGCAGAATTGGGCCGGCCGCGAGTTTGCCGGCTGGCGCAAGTACTCGGCCTAGGCGGACTCGTCGGTGGATCCAGGTACGACTGAGCGAGGCAGCAACCCCCTGACCAGGCTGCTTCCCGAACCGGGATCCACAACCGTGTCCGAGTATGCGGAGGGGCTCGACTTCAGGGAATCGGCACATCAGGGACGTCCCTGGATGCTCTGCAACTTCGCGCTGACGGTCGACGGTCGCGCTGCGATCGACGGTCGCTCCGGGCCGATCGCCGGGCCAGCCGACCTCGAACTCCTGCTGGCACTTCGCTCGAGGGTCGATGCGGTGATGGTCGGCGCGGGTACGCTGCGGGCTGAGCGCTACGGAAGGATCATCCGCGATCCCGATGTTCGGGCAAGACGCGAAGCAGAAGGGCTTTCCCACGATCCGCTCGGAGTCATCGTCTCGGGGAGCCTCGAAATCCCTTGGGAGATCCCGCTGTTCACCGATGGCGGCGGCGAGGTGGTCATCTTCACCAGCTCAGAAGAGGATGTACCCGGGACGGAGACCCCTGTGACGGTGATACGCCACCGGGATCGGGTC
>JAUMFR010000042.1:0-9769 GCA_032119755.1 Solirubrobacterales bacterium
CCGACAGCATGGACGAGGAATCCGAGGGTCACACCATCTGCACCGGCATCTACCGATGCAACCGAAAATGCCCGAGGCAGATAGGGCCGGCCGGACGAGCCCGGCCATTCACTCTCTGCCGAGAGCATGTAGAACTGGCCAGCCATCGGGACGGCGCCGCTCGGATCGAACACCTCTACCAAGCGATAAGCGCCTGACGCCGCGCTACCCACCACCTGCAATGGCCGCCGACCGAACGGAGGCGCCGTGTAATCGCCGAGCGCCGTCTCAGGCATCCGAGTCTTCGGCCGACACCATCGCAGTCCCGTCTCCGGGGCCCTCGGTCACCGGATGCAGATCCTGGAGGGCGTGAACGGCCGGGGCTCCCCCTCTCGATGCGAATATCGCCCGGGCTGCGGCCGATGCGCCGGTCATGGTGGTGACACAGGGAACTCCCTTCCGGACAGCAGCGCTGCGGATCGCGTAGCCATCGGCTCGCGCCCCAGAGCCCGTCGGAGTGTTTATCACCAGATCGACTTCACCGCCCCGAATACAGTCGACTACGTTGGGGGAGCCTTGACTGATCTTGCTTATCTCTCGTACCGGTACTCCCATTGCACGTATCGACTGCGCGGTGCCCGGTGTCGCGAGTATCTCGAAGTCGAGGTCGTGGAATCGCGACGCGAGTTGGGTCGCGGCAGGCTTGTCGGTATCGGTCACCGAGATGAACACCGTGCCATCGACGGGGAGCGCGGCCCCGGCGGCCGCCTGAGCCTTTCCGAATGCGGTCGGAAAGTCGTCCGCAACCCCCATGACCTCCCCGGTGCTGCGCATCTCGGGCCCGAGGAGGGCATCCGCGCCATCGAAGCGATTGAACGGGACGACCGCTTCCTTCACGCTCACATATCCGGGGGGCTCCGCTGGCAATGATTGGTCTGCGAGGGATTCCCCGAGCATCAGTCGGCATGCGATCTTCGCCAACGGGGCACCGATCGCCTTCGAGACGAAGGGAACTGTCCTCGAGGCGCGCGGGTTGGCCTCGATCACGTAGAGGTCGCCGTTGCTGACGGCGAACTGGATGTTGATCAGGCCGATGACCCCCAATTCGAGGGCGATCGACTCGGTGGTCTCGGAGATCCGATCGAGCATCTCCTCGCCGAGGCTCATGGGAGGCAATACACAGGCCGAGTCGCCTGAATGGATGCCGGCTTCTTCGACGTGCTGCATCACCCCTGCGACGACACAGGTTTCGCCATCACACAATGCGTCCACATCGACCTCGACGGCGTTCTCGAGGAACCGGTCGAGCAGGAGCGGGTGCTCCTGATCCGCCTTGACGTTGCGCTCCAGGTACGAGGACAGCGCCTCGGGTGAGTAACAGATCTCCATCGCACGACCGCCTAGGACGTAGGAGGGCCGGACGAGCAGAGGAAACCCGACATCCTCGGAGATGGCTACTGCCTCCTCTGCGGAAAGAGCAGTGCCGTAGGGCGGGTGCGCGATATCGAGGCGCCTGAGCAGGGCACCGAAACGACCACGATCCTCGGCCAGGTCGATTGCATCTACAGGCGTTCCGAGTAGATTGACCCCCGCATCCTCCAGCCCCCGTGCCAGCCGGAGTGGGGTCTGGCCCCCGAACTGGACTATCACGCCCTCGGGCTTCTCCCTCTCGATCACGGCCAACGCGTCATCGAGCGTGAGTGGCTCGAAGTAGAGGCGGTCGGAGGTGTCGTAGTCGGTGGAGACGGTCTCGGGGTTGCAGTTGATCATCACCGCATCCCGTCCCGACTCGTGGACGGTCTGAGCGGCGTGGACGCAGCAGTAGTCGAATTCGATCCCCTGGCCGATTCGATTCGGACCAGCCCCGAGAATCACCACCGATGCACGGCTACCCCTCCTTACCTCCTCCTCTACCGCTCTGTCGGAACCCCTTCCTGCCGGACGTTCGAGCGCCGAGTAGTAGTAGGGCGTCTCGGCCTCGAACTCGGCTGCACAGGTATCCACCGATTTGAAGGCCAGTGCGAGATCATCATCGGCATCCGGGGCCCCTCCCGACAGCGCCTCCTCCTTGATCTCGGCGAGGAACCAAGGGTCGATCATCGTCGCCGCATGGATCCGCGAATCATCGATGCCGCGACTGAACGCTTCGTCCAAGAGGTCGAACCGCTCGGCGGACGGAATGGCGAGACGATCCACGAGTTCGTCGTCGGTGCAATCGGTATCGGCAGGGGAATCGAGCTCTCGTGACCGCATCGCCTTCGCGTACGACTCTCGGAAGGTCCTTCCGATCGCCATGACCTCTCCGACCGATTTCATGTGCGTGGTGAGGGTGCTGTCAGCTCCCGGAAACTTCTCGAATGCGAACCGGGGCATCTTCGTCACCACGTAGTCGATCGTCGGTTCGAACGAAGCCGGCGTCGCACGCGTGATGTCGTTCGGAATCTCGTCGAGCGTGTACCCGACCGCAAGCTTGGCGGCAATCTTCGCGATGGGAAAACCCGTCGCCTTCGAGGCCAGGGCAGAAGACCGAGACACCCTCGGATTCATCTCGATGACCACGATCTCACCGCTGTCGGGGTTGACAGCGAACTGGACGTTGGATCCACCCGTCTCGACTCCAACGGCACGAATTACCTTGATCGCCTGATCGCGCAGGTCCTGATAGACCGGATCCGGAAGTGTCTGGGCCGGGGCGACCGTGACCGAATCCCCAGTGTGGACTCCCATCGGGTCGATGTTCTCGATCGAACAGATGATCACAACGTTGTCGTTACAGTCGCGCATCACCTCGAGCTCGTATTCACCCCAGCCGATTACCGACTCCTCGACCAGCACTTGGGTAATCGGACTGGCTGCAAGCCCTTCCGAGACGATCTGCGCGAGTTCGGTCTCGGAATAGGCGACCCCCCCGCCCTGACCTCCGAGCGTGAAGGCGGGCCGGATGATCGCCGGCAGCTTGATCTCTCCTTCCGCCAACCCTGCCTCGGCTTCGCCGACAGAGGTGATGATCTTGGACCACGGCATACGCAGACCGGCAGCGTCCATGGTCTCGCGGAAGGCCTCGCGGTCCTCCGCCCTGTGGATGGCGTCGTAGTCGGCTCCGATCAGTTCAACTCCATGCCGCTGGAGCACGCCCTCGTCGTGCAGGCTCTTTGCGAGGTTCAATGCGGTTTGGCCACCCAACGTCGGAAGCAGAGCGTCCGGACGCTCACGCTCGATTATCTGCTCGAGTGGTCCCGGGAGCAAGGGCTCGAGATAGGTCCGGTCGGAGAGCTCTGGGTCGGTCATGATCGTGGCGGGGTTCGAATTGACCAGCACCACCTCGTAGCCCTCCTCGCGCAGCACCTTGCAAGCCTGAGCTCCCGAGTAGTCGAATTCGGCCGCCTGACCGATCACGATCGGTCCCGAGCCGATCAGGAGGATCTTCTCGATGTCATCTCTCCGTGGCATCGCTCAGGACGCCATTTCGAGGAAACGGTCGAACAGGTGGCGTGCATCGTGAGGCCCCGGCCCGGCCTCGGGGTGGTACTGAACGGCCATCGCCGACGCGTCGCGGAGCCGCAAGCCCTCGACGGTGCGGTCGTAGAGGTTCAAGTGGGTCAGTTCCGCATCACCGAAGTCGGTCGACCAGACCACTGGGTCGTCCTGCTCGAAACGCTCCTCACCACCCGGACCGGCCACGGCGAAGCCGTGGTTCTGTGAGGTGATCTCGATCCGACCGGTCTCCAGATCCTTGACCGGATGATTCGCGCCACGGTGGCCGAAGGGAAGCTTGAAGGTCTCCAGACCTACCGCCCTGCATAGGAGCTGGTGACCGAGACAGATCCCGACCACCGGCTTACGTCCGATCAGGTCACGAACCGTTCCAGTCACATACTCGAGGGCCGAAGGATCCCCCGGACCGTTGGCGAGGAAGACGAGGTCCGGATCTGTCGAGAGGACCTCAGCGACCGAACTGCTGCATGGGAGCAGCGTCAGGCGGCAGTCCCGCTTCCGGAACTCCTTCAGGATCGATTGCTTGATCCCCGTGTCCAATGCCACGACGTGTGGGCCGGCGCCGGGCAGCTCGACTGGTTCCGACGGAGTCACCTCACGAGCGAAGTCCGCCCCGGCCATCCCGGGCTCACCCGAGACTCGATCAGCTGCTTCACCTTCGGCTGTCTCGTGATCGAATATCCCGCCGCGCATCGCACCTCGATCCCTCAGATGCCTGACCAGCGCGCGAGTATCCACGCCTTCGATCGCAGCGACGCCGCAGTCACGGAGCCAGTCGACCCAGCCCATCTCGGCGGTAGCGGCGCTCTCTGCGTTCTTCGCCTCTCGCATGATTACCCCGCGGGCATGGACCCTGTCGGACTCCATCGCAGCCTGAGAGACGCCGTAGTTACCGATCAGTGGGTAGGTGAAGGTGATCAGTTGACCGGCATAGGAAGGGTCCGAGACCGACTCCTGATAGCCGGTCATCGAGGTGTTGAATACCACCTCGCCGAGCGCGGCGGAGTCGGCTCCGCATACGAATCCATCGAATCGGCGGCCGTCCTCCAGCAGAAGGTATCCGGCTCGCCGCTCCACCTCAGGCACCGGGTGCGAACTCGAGGATCATCTTCTGGACACTCTTGAACTCCGGCGTCCCTGCCTCTCCGAGCAACTCGAACATCGAGGCCTCGACGCTCGATGCGACTGCGCCGGCTTCCGTCATCCTCCTCAGCCCCACATCGCGATCGGAGGCGGAGCGTGATCCGACGGCGTCCTCGACCACACGAACATCCAGGCCATTTGAGAGGAGGTCGACGGCAGTCTGGGCTACGCACACGTGGCTCTCGACTCCACACAGGACGACCTGGTCCCGCCCGGACAGGTCGAAGCCCTCTGCACCGGTAGCGGAGAACCGGGTCTTCACGAGCGGAGAAGCCTCGGCGGGCAGGACGGAGGAAACCTCCGCGACCGTTCCACCGAGACCCTTCGGATACTGCTCGGTGCAGATGACGGGCACCCCCATCTCCACCGCTCCCCGGACCAAGGTCGCGGAGGCCTCGGCTATGCGATCGAAACCGGGAACCGCCTTCCGGAAAGCCTCCTGGACGTCCACCACCAACAAAGCGGTGCGCTCCCTCGACAGCAGGTCGCCGGCACTCATTCAGCCACCGCCATGGCGAACGCTCGGCGTCTGTAGGCCACCTGTCCCGCAGCAACTGTCATGAGGACGCGGCCGGTGAGTTTTCTGCCTGCGAAACAACTGTTGGTGGAACGGCTCTCGTAGCCATCCTCTCCCACTGTCCAGACATCCGCTGGATCGACCAGCACGAGATTGGCATTGCTGCCCGTCTCAATCCTGGGCGCATCGACCCCGAACGCCTCACCCCCGCAAGTCATGGCCTCGACCAGCCGGCCGAACTCCAGCGTCCCCGGAAGTACAAGCTCCGTGAAGAGAACGGAGAACGCGGTCTCCAGTCCGGTAACACCCATTGCCGCCTGCTCGAACGGAACCTCCTTGTCCTCCACGGCGTGTGGGGCGTGGTCGGTCGCGACGCAGTCGATCGTGCCGTCACGGAGGCCCTCCACGAGGCTCTGTCGGTCGTCCTCGGTACGTAGCGGAGGATTCATCTTGAAGTGGGCATCGAGGCCACGGACCTCCTCATCGGTCAACAGGAGATGGTGCGGCGTCACCTCACAGGTGACCTTGGTTCCGGCCTCCTTCGCACGTTGGATCGCCTCGACCGACGCCCGTGCAGAGAGGTGCTGGACCTGGATCCGCGCATCTTCGTAGAGGGCTATCTCGCAGTCGCGGGAGATGATCGCCGACTCTGAAACCGACGGAATACCTTCCATCCCGAGCAGCGCGGAGACCGCCCCCTCGTTCATCACTCCTGAGCCCGACAGATCCGGGGCCTCCTCGTGCAAGGCGAAGGTCCCGCCGACCAGCCGCTGGTACTGGAGGGCACGCCTCAGCACCCCGCCGTCCGCAATCGGAAGACCGTCGTCCGAGAATCCGATCGCTCCGATCTTGCGCATCTCGGCCATCTCGGCCAACTCCTCGCCTCGCATCCCCTTGGTCACACAACCCACGAATCCAGTGGGGATGCAGCACTCCTTCTCGGCCCGCTCGATCACGGAGCCCAGGACCGATGCGCTGTCCACCGGAGGTTCGGTGTTCGCCATGGCGATGACCGCGCAGTAGCCACCTGCTGCTGCTGCGCGAGTGCCGGTTACGAGGTCCTCCTTGTTCTCTTGGCCCGGCGTCCTGAAGTGGACGTGAGGATCGACGAACGCGGGCATCAGGAGCAGACCGGCGCAGTCGACCACCTCTGCTCCCTCCGGAGACCCAGCCGGCCCGGCATCGCCGATCGAGGAGACGCATCCGGCCTCGACCGTCAAGTCAGAGATCTGATCCAACCCGGTCCGCGGGTCGAACAGCCTCGCGCCACGGAACTGCATGGGTTTGGTCTCCCCCGCCCGCTGGAACAGACGTGTATTGCTCATGCGGGCTGACCTATTCGGGGTGGCTCACTGACCGGCACGCTGTCGTCAGACCCCTTACCGGCAAGGAGTTCGTAGAGGATCGCCATGCGTACGAACAAGCCGCTCTCCACCTGCTCGGTGATCAGAGACTGAGGCGAATCGATCACCTCCGAGGAGAGTTCCACTCCCCGGTTGACCGGGCCGGGGTGCATCAATAACTGTCGTGGCAGCAACCTGCGTGAGTCGATCTGGTATTCGGCGGCGTACTCCCGAAGGGACGGGATCAGGCTCTGACTCATCCGCTCCTTCTGCATCCTCAGTGCATAGATCACGTCAGCCTGCTCGATACCCTCGAGCGAGTCCGCGGTCTCGCAACCCAGCGCCTGATCGATCTCGCGCGGAAGCAGTGTCGGCGGTCCGCACAGCGTTACCTCGGCGCCGACCTTGCCGAATGCAAGCGCGCAAGAGCGGGCCACTCGACTGTGCGCCACATCGCCGACGATCCAGATCTTCCTGCCGTCGAGCGAATCGAAGTGACGGCGGAGGGTATAGACATCGAGCAGTGCCTGGCTCGGGTGCTCGTGCTTGCCGTCACCGGCATTGATCACGGACGCGTCGGTCCACTGAGCCACGAGGCGTGACGCACCCGCCTGAGCCGAACGGATCACGATCGCTGCGGGGTCGTAGGCAGTCAGCGTCGCGACGGTGTCTTTGAGTGACTCCCCCTTCTCGACCGACGATCCCTGCGCTTTGATCGAGACCACATCGGCCGACAGTCTCTTCGCGGCCAGTTCGAACGACGAGAGGGTCCTGGTGCTGGGCTCGAGGAACAGGTTGACCACGGTTCGCCCTCGCAGCGTCGGGACCTTCTTGATGTCTCTGCGGCCGACCTCGGCGAGACCTTCGGCCCGCGCGAGGATCCGCTCGATCTGCTCCCGGTCCAGGTCTTCGATGCCGAGGAGGTGCTGCATCTAGGAGCCCCCTCCATTGCCAGCCGCTACTCCGGCGGAAACCGTGACCTCGTCGGCTCCGTCGGTTTCCCTGAGATGCACGTTGACCCTTTCCTGCGGCGAGGTCGGGAGGTTTTTCCCTACGTAATCAGGCCGGATCGGGATCTCACGATGGCCGCGGTCCACCAACACCGCGAGCTGGACCCGCTCGGGCCTTCCGTAGTCGAAAAGAGCGTCGATCGCTGCGCGCACAGTCCTGCCTGTGAAGAGGACGTCATCGACCAGGACCACCGTCCTCCCCGCCGGGTCGAAGTCGAGATGGGTCGCGTGGACCACCGGCGCTTCCCCTGAGCCACGCCTCTCTAGGTCATCCCGATAGAAGGAGATGTCCAGATCTCCCAGAGGCACCGCCTCCTCGTTCAACTCCGAGATGAGGGCGTGGAGTCGATTGGCCAGAACCGCCCCACGAGTGTGGATCCCGACTACGGCGAGATCCGCGCCATCGGGGTTCTTCTCGACCACCTCATGCGCGATGCGGGTCAGCGCCCTGCGCAGGGAGTCCTCGTCGAGGACACAGTTTTCGGTCATTCCGCTCCTTCTTGGTCTCACTGGACCGGGTTAAAGGATCGTTCGGCTACGAGCCTAGCAGCGCTCTCCGACGGTTTGGGGCGAGTCGCCCCAGATCAGCGGTGCGGGTCAGGCGTCTACCTCGGTGACCGAGGGGGCCTCAGCCTCGACCGCCTCCCGTGCACCGTTGACGACCAACTTAGGAGCACCGCGCTCCGGGTAGGGGATCTCGACCAGGTCGAAGTCCCTCGGAGCAATCGTGTCCGAGTGGACCTCTCGGGCCTCATCGAGGACATCACCGATCCTGTAGCGGGTGGAGATGTGGACGAGGGCGAGCATCTCGGCTCCTGCTTCCTCTGCCAACTCAGCCGCCTCCCTGGCGGTCGAATGGCCGGTCTCGACGGCACGCTGAGCATCCTCGTCGGCGAAGCTGGCGTCGTGGATCAGCAGCTGAGCACCGCGGGCAGCCGCCGAGGTCAGTGAGGAGGGACGGGTGTCACCGGTCACCACCACCCGCCTCCCGGGCCTCGTCTCACCGAGCACCTGTTCCGGCTGGACTTCCCCCCCGGGCACCTCGACCGCATGCCCTCGCTGCAGGCGTCCGAAGTCACGTTCGTCGGTGATTCCGAGTCTGGTTGCCTCGTCGGGATCGAACCTCCCCGGTCGCTCTGGCTCTATCAGTGCGTAGCCGTAGGCCTCGACCCGATGCTCGACCGGAAATGCATGGATGCCGAAGCCCTCGTAGGAGATTTCGTCCCCCGGCTGCATCTCGATCAACTCGATCGGATAGGACACCCTGCCGATGATCCGCCCCAATGACGCGTAGAGCGCCTCCAGTCCTCTGGGCCCGAGGATTCGAAGAGGACGCTCTCTCCCGTGCAGGTCGTAGGTCTTCAGCAGGCCGGGAAGCCCGAGGTAATGATCGGCGTGGAAGTGGGTCAGGTAGATGTCGTCGACCGCAACGAGCCCGAGGGAGCGCATGAGCTGACGTTGGGCGCCCTCACCGCAATCGATCATCACCCGGGCGCCGCCTGCACGCAAGAGCACGCATGCGGTCGCCCTCCGTGCGGTCGGCACAGAGCCACCGGTTCCCATGAATGCAACGGACAGGTCCATCCACGCGGAGGCTAGAGCCGCACGGGAGCGAACGGTGGGCGCGCGAGACCGCGCCGTTGCACGAGGCGAGGTGTTCTTGCTACCGATGAGTCTTCTACTCTTACCGCTCCCATGCACATGACGGCAATTGACCCTTCGTCCCGCGCTGCGCTGCATGGGAAACGACTGAGAATCGTCGCCTCTGCCGCAGGGATCGCGATGCTGCTCTTGTTCAACATTGGAAGCCCTGCCAACGCTGCGGGAACAGTTGAGAGCACCTTCAGGACCGCTGCGCCACTTTCGGGAAGCGTTCAGCCTCACCTGAAGGGTGATGTGCTCTCGAGGGTCAACTCACTCGCTTTAGCGGGAAGATCTCGTGGTCTCCGAGCCAAGGTCTTCATGAAGGTCGGCGACTCGAACTCGTGGTTCCCCACCTACCTGCAGGGAGCTGGATGTGGCCCCATCAACCTTTCCGAACACAAAGCCCTGCGGAAAACGATCGATTGGTATCGCGCTGGCAGGCTGGATAGCTCCATGACCGATCTCCCGTGTGCAGTGGGCAACTCGTTCACCCGGGACAGCGCCGCAACCAAACCATGCGAGGCTTCCGCTTGGCTGCTTTCCGACTTGCCATCCCCCTCGAATGGCGGGTACTGCGACACGCCAGCGCCCACCGAGTGTGTCCTTCCCGAGACCCCAATCGACTGCGAGGCAAAACT
>JAUMFR010000042.1:9779-13381 GCA_032119755.1 Solirubrobacterales bacterium
GAACCAATGATGCGGGACTGGGAGGTGCTCCAGGCGCCTTCGAGTCGAATCTGCGTCGGATCATCAGCGCACTTACGCAGCGCTCTATCGTCCCGGTTCTCTCGACAATACCTCCGCGGATCGACAGTGAGCAGAGACGCCTGCTTGGGCTAGAGATCAATGACCGCATTCGCAAGGTTGCGCGCGAGGCCCGTCTCCCTTTGTTCGACCTCTGGCTCGCGTTGAATCGCAGATCGAACATGATCGATGGCGGTCTGCTCTCCGATGGAGTCCATCTCAATGTTCTGGGGGGATGGGGGGTCTTTCCGTGGGCAGGTCTGTCGATGTTCCTCGGACCCACGGGCCTGAGATACGGTGCAAACCTTCGCAACTTGCTTACCATCGAGCTGCTCGACAGGCTCAGACTCCGCACAGCCCTCTGACAGTCCCGACGGGCCCGTCCCGCTGCTCCTAGACTGACCGATACAGGCGCCCGTAGCTCAGCTGGATAGAGCGCGTGCCTCCGGAGCACGAGGTCACAGGTTCGAATCCTGTCGGGCGCGTATGACCGAGGTGATGCCAGACTTCGCTGACGAGGGTGACTTCACTGATGCCATGGAAGGGCTCGTAGCGGCCTACGAAGGCGCACCCATCCTGGACGCAGAGGGAAACGAGGTCTGGAATCCCTCGCGCTACGCATTCGTAAATGACGAGCCCCCCGAGACGGTGAATCCCAGTCTCTGGCGTCAGACCAAGTTGCTCAGGATCGCCGGGCTGTTCGAGGTCTGCGAGGGCATCTACCAGCTACGTGGTTTCGACCTCTCGAACATGCACGTGATCGAGGGCGAGGAAGGGATCATCGTGGTCGATCCACTGATCACCACCGAGACAGCCGCAGCAGCGATAGCGCATTACCGTGAGCACCGCGGTGACCGACCTGTCATCGGGTTGATCTACACCCACAGCCACATCGATCACTTCGGAGGAGCCAAGGGTCTCTTCCCGAACGGCGTGCCGGACGACCTTCCGGTGATGGCCCCCGTCGGCTTCACGCGGGAAGCCGTCGGAGAGAACATCTTCTGCGGGATAGCGATGGCCCGCCGAGCTGCGTACATGTACGCTGCCGCGCTCGAACCGGCTCCCGAAGGTCAGATGGGCGCCGGACTGGGCCTCACCACCTCGACCGGTTCGATCAGCCTGATACGCCCGAACGACGAGGTCTCCGAAACGGGCGAGGAGAGAACGCTCGCCGGTGTCCGTATGCAGTTCCAGATCACTGCCGACTCCGAGGCGCCCGCAAACATGAGCATCTTCTTCCCCGATCATCAGGCGCTCTGCGTCGCGGACATCGCCGTTCACGGGCTGCACAACCTGATGACACCGAGGGGTGCTCTGGTGCGTGATGGCCACGCATGGGCCGCTTACCTCGGTGAGGCGCTCGACCTGTTCGGAGACGAGACACAGGTCATGTTCGCGGGGCACCACTGGCCGATCCGTGGCGGCGAGAGGGTCAGAGAGCGACTCGCGCTCCAGAGAGATCTGTACACCTACCTGCACGACCAGACCGTGCGGATGATCAACCTCGGGTACACGGGCACCGAAATCGCAGAGGCGCTCGAGTTACCCGAGGGCCTCGCCTCGGAGTGGAGCTGCCGCGACTACTACGGCTCGGTCAGTCACAACGTCAAGGCGATCTACCAGCGCTACATGGGCTGGTTCGACGGTAACCCAGCCCATCTTTGGCAACACCCTCCGACGGAGGCGGGAAGGCGATACGTGGAGTTGGCGGGAGGTCCGGAGGCACTGATCGAGAAGGCGGAAGCGGCGCTGGATGCCGGTGACCTTCGGTGGGCAGCGGAGATCTCGTCTCACCTCGTCTTCGCCGACCCCGCGAACGTCGAGGCACGCGATCTGGAGGCCAGGGCCTTGGAACAGCTTGGGTACGGAGCCGAGAATGCGACCTGGCGGAACTTCTTCCTGATGGGCGCGCATGAACTGAGGGAGGGTCGGGTAGGGGCACCGGTCATCGCAACCCCTCTCGACATGGTCTCCGCGCTGACCGTTGAGCAGATACTCGGTGCAATGGCACTTCGACTCAACGGCCCTCGGGCAGCCGACGCTCAGGTGGAGATTCTCTGGGAGATTTCCGACACCGGCGAGGCCTTCATGCTCAACCTCTCCAACGGGGCACTCACACACCGTCCGGCACGGGACGGAGTCGAATCCCCCACCACGCTGCGCATGGACCGCGCCACGCTGGATGCACTGATTGCGAAGACCGAACCGGTTGAAGATCTTCTGGGTAGCGGACGCATCACGGTTGAAGGGGATCCGATGAAGCTCGGTGAGTTGCTCTCGTTCCTCGACGAGCCCGACCCGGACTTCGAGATCGTCGCGCCCTAATCGACCGATTGGCGAGCAACCGCCTCGGGATGCTCCGCATACCACTCGTACGTGGCAGTGAGTCCATCGGCCAACTCCACCCGAGGCGTCCATCCGCATATATCTGCGATCTTGCCTGAATCGAGAAACTGCCTGTCTATCTCTCCTTCGGGCGTACCTGAGCCGAGGATCTCGGGCTCCGCCTGGGTCCCTGAGACATCGCAGATCATCTCGACCACCTGGAGGACCGACCATGGCCGGCCCGAACCCGCGTTGAACGCCTCTCCCCCCGCACGGTCTCCCGATTCGAGCGCATCCGCAACAGCGAGGTAGGCGTCGGCAGCGTCGGTCACATAGAGGTAGTCGCGCTCCGGAGTGCCATCGGACCTGAGTACCGGCGCCCTTCCCGAGAGGATCGCACCGATCGTCTCGGGAATCAGCCGTGCGAAGTTGAGATCACCCCCGCCGTACAGGTTGGCGAAGCGAGTGACGGCTACCGGCATGCCGTAGGTCGACCAGTAAGACCGAGCGATCAGATCAGCTGCGGCCTTCGAGACGTCATATGGGTAGCTGGCCAGCAACGGCGCTTCCTCCCGGTAGGGAAGATCCTCATGAGCGCCGTAGGCCTTGTCGGACGACGCCACCACCGTCCGTGTCCCCTGGTCGAGCCTGCGAACCGCCTCGAGCAGGTTCCAGGTTCCGGCCACGTTGACCTCCAGCGTCGGCAGAGGAGACGCGTTGGCCTCGCCGACCTGTGTCTGGGCTGCCAGGTGGAAGACGAGGTCCGGCGAGAACCGGTCGATCGACTCGTTTACGCCTCCTCGATCGAGCAGATCCATCTGTATGTCATCGACCTCGCCCTCTATCCCGAGCAAAGCAAGCGAGGAGATGCGATCGCCTGTTGGAGGGCGATCGAGACCGGCGACCTCGACGCCACGGTCCAGCAAGGCCCTGCACAGCCAACCGCCCGCGAACCCACGAGAGCCGGTTACCAGCGCCTTTGCAGCGCTCATCGGTCCCACCCTCCCCACGGAGCCGGACCGTCGTCGAGCAGATCTTCGAGCGACTGCCGATCCTTGTAGGTGTCCATACACCGCCAGAACCCCTGATGCTTGAAGGCACGAAGTTGTGCTTCTGCGGCGAGCGACTCCAGCGGTTCCCGCTCCAGTACGGAATCCTCGTCCAGAAATTGCTGCACCTCCGGCTCGAAGACGAAGAAGCCGCCGTTGACCCACCCATCG
>JAUMFR010000042.1:13391-14538 GCA_032119755.1 Solirubrobacterales bacterium
AGGACGGGTTTCTCCTCGAATCCGCGAACCCGATCATCCACATCGACCTGGGCCAGCCCGAATTGCAGCTCGGGCCTGATTACGGTCATGGTCGCAAGACAGCCATGGCGTTCGTGCTCTGCCAGTTCGCCGGCGAGGTCTACATCTGCGAGTCCGTCAGCGTAGGTGAGGGCGAAGCGGCGCCCACTCATCTCCTCCGCTGCCCTGAGCACACGGCCACCAGTCTCGGTGCTCTCACCCGTATCCAGGCAGGTCACGGTGATCCCCTCTGGCCACTCGACCCCCCCGACCCAGTCGGTGATCTGTTCGCCCTTGTAGCCGGTCAAGAGCAGGAACTCCCTGAAGCCCTGACTGGCATAGATTCCGATCACGTGCCAGAGGATCGGTACGCCGCCTACCTCGACCAACGCCTTGGGAAGGGATTCGGTACGTTCGCTCAACCTGGTACCCCGACCTCCGCAGAGGATCGCAACCGGTAGCACTTGGGGGTCGCCGCTCACGCCCAGAGGATAGGGCGGGAGCGGAGATCAGCCGCCAGCGACTGCAGGCAAGATCGTGACCTCGTCGCCGTCGGAAATCGACGTCTCGAGTCCATCCTGGAAGCGGATGTCCTCGCCCGAGACATAGACGTTCACGAAACGTCTCAGGTCGCCGTCCTGGGTGATGCGGTCTCGCAGGTCCGCGTGATGCAGGAAGACTGCATCCAACGCTTCCCCTACAGTCGCACCCTCGACCTCGATTTCCTCTGCACCACCTGTGGCGACTCGGAGCTGACTGGGAATCTTGACGGTTACTGGCATCGGCGCGTGATCCTAGCGAGTCTCAGTTTGCGGCCCCGACCGCTTCGACCTCATCTTCGAAGGACTTCACATCGGGTTCTATCACGCTCATCTCGAAGCTCTCACGCGTTGCGTCGAGAGTCTTCAGGCCATCGCCGGTTATGTAAGCGACCACGCGCTCGGCCGGGTCGATCCTGCCAGCCGCAGCGAGCTTGGCGAGCGTCGCAATGGTCACGCCGCCAGCGGTCTCGGTGAAGACCCCTGTCGTCTCGGCGAGCAGTTTGATCCCCGCCCTGATCTCGTCGTCGGTTACCGAGTCGACGGATCCTCCTGTGTCGCGAGCGATCTCCAGCGCATAGATGCCGTCC
>JAUMFR010000043.1:0-627 GCA_032119755.1 Solirubrobacterales bacterium
GAGAATGTGTTCCCCGCTGAGGTCGAATCCGTCCTTTCGAGGCACCCCTCGGTAAAAGAGGCGGTCGCCTACGGGGTCGATGATGTGAGGTGGCAGCAGGAATTGCGCGCCGCGGTAGTGCTGGAGGATGGTGCCCGGTTCGACCCTGAGGCGTTGCGCGAGTGGTGCGGAAGGGAGTTGCCCCCCTACAAGGTTCCCAAGCTCCTTGAATCGGTCGACGAGATTCCGCTTGGTCCGTCTGGAAAGCCGCGGCGCACCGAATTGGCAAAGCGCTCATCCAGCCAACCTCGCTAGCCTGCTGACATGGCTGACGAAGGAATCTTCTACGACAAGGATGCGGATCTAGCTGCGCTCGACGGCAAGACCGTCGCAATCCTCGGCTACGGGTCGCAGGGGCATGCCCACGCACTGAACCTGCGCGACTCCGGAGTGGATGTAGTCGTGGGATTGCGCGAGAACTCGGAGAGCAGGAGAGAGGCCGAGTCCGAGGGCCTGACGGTCTTGGACGTGGCGGATGCAGCCAGCCGCGGCGACGTGGTCATGGTGCTGCTCCCCGACGAGCGCCAGGCCGAGATCTGGTCTGCCGAGATAGCCGATGGCATCGCCGACGGGAACCTTCTGATGTTC
>JAUMFR010000043.1:637-1774 GCA_032119755.1 Solirubrobacterales bacterium
TCGGCCAGATAGAGGCTCCTGCAGGAGTCGACATCGGCATGGTTGCCCCCAAGGGACCGGGTCACCTGGTGAGACGACAGTACGTGGAGGGACGCGGTGTGCCCTGCCTGATGGCCGTCGAACAGGACGCAACGGGAAATGCCCGCGAGCTGGTGCTCGCTTACGCCTCCGCTATCGGAGGAGGAAGGGCAGGAATCATCGAGACCAACTTCTCCGACGAGGCCGAGACCGACCTCTTCGGTGAGCAGGCCGTCCTCTGCGGCGGAGCAACGGAACTCGTTCAAGCTGGTTTCGAGACTCTCGTCGAGGCTGGATACGATCCGCGTCTCGCCTACTTCGAATGCCTCCACGAGTTGAAACTGATCGTCGATCTGATGTACGAAAAGGGCATCCAGGGGATGCGGCATTCGATCTCGAATACCGCCGAGTACGGCGACATGACCCGCGGCTCGAAGGTCATCGGCCCTGAGTCCCGGGCAGCGATGAAGGAGATCCTCGCCGACATACAGTCCGGTGATTTCGCCAAGGAGTGGATCGCCGAGAATCAAGCCGGGGGGGAGAACTTCGACCGCATGCGCAAGGAAGGCGCTGATCACCAGATCGAGAAGGTTGGCGGCGGCCTCCGGTCGATGATGCCGTGGATCGAGACGGAGTTCTAGGCACCACGCTCTACCCCTGAAGTTTCGGCTACCGCCCCTTTCGCCTCTAGTCTTAGTCACTCGCCGTTCGACCAATCGAGGATGCGCAGTTGACACAGCCGCAGATCTACAACAAGGAGTATTTGATGGCCGCGGGGCCGACGCCTCTGCCTCCGGCGGTCAGTCAGGTGATGGCGAATCCGATTCCCTACCACCGGGCGCCGGCCTTCATGGAAATCCACGAGCGTGCCCTCGGGAATCTCAAGAAGGTCTTCCAGACCGAGAACGAGGTGCTCTCATTCGCATCCTCCGGCACCGGCGCTCTGGAATCCGCTGTGGGGAACCTGCTGTTTCCCGGTGATGTCGCGGCGGTCGCTTCCGCCGGGAAGTTCGGAGAGCGCTGGGCTGACCTTTGTCGCTCCTACTGCGTCGACCTGACCCATCTCGACCTCGAGTGGGGAGATCGGATCGACGGTGAGGCGATAGACCGGATGCTCGG
>JAUMFR010000044.1:0-1652 GCA_032119755.1 Solirubrobacterales bacterium
CGACGGGGTAACGATGACGGCGTTCTTGCCGGAGGTCTCGGCCAGCAAGGGCAGGTCGGGCCGGAATGATCGGAACAACTCCGCCGTCTCGTAAGCACCGGTGAGGATAAGCCGGTCGACCTTCGGGTGGGCGATCAGGGCGGCGCCCAGATCGCGCTCGCTCAACTGGATGTACGCGAGCAGCTCCCGCGGAACCCCCGCCTCCCACAGAGCCTCGACCATCACCGCGCCGCAGCGACTAGCCTCAGCGGCAGGTTTGATCACCACCGCCGAGCCCGCGGCCAGCGCGGCGAGGGTGGACCCGGCGGGGATCGCGACTGGGAAGTTCCATGGCGGCGTGACGACGGTCAGGCTCGGCGGCACGAACAGTGCGCCGCGAACACTGTGGAGCTCGCGACCCCGCTCGGCGTAGTAATGCGCGAAATCGATCGCCTCGGAGACCTCCGGGTCGCCCTGGTCGAGTGTCTTGCCGCACTCGGCGCCCATCACCTCTAACAGCTGCGCCCGCTTGGCCTCGAGGACGTCGCCGGCGCGGTGCAGGATCGCGGCTCTGGCACCGGGTCCCAGGCCCTGCCATGCGGCGGCGGCATCGCGAGCCGTGGCCATGATCTGATCAAGTTCAGCCGGCGAGCGGACCCAGCCGGCCTCAGCCGTCGCCGCCCCGAGTTGCGAGCCGCGCATTCTCGCCGCGATCTGTGCGCCCCACTCACGGTTTCCCGGCAGATCGGGGTCGGTGTCGGGACAGTTGGCGAAGCTATGGGACGGGGCGGAGGACGGGGCCGGGCTCTGGGCGAGGCGGCGGTCCTGAACCCGGTGTGGTGCCGGCACCTCGTCGGTCAGAGCTGACAGCGAATCCAGGAAGCGCTGTTTCTCCCGGTCAAACAGGGCCCCATCCTTTTCCAGCTCGAAAACCGCGGACATGAAGTTCTCCTGGGAGGCGCCCTCCTCAAGGCGACGGATCAGATAAGCGATCGCCACGTCGAATTCAGCCGGATGCACTACCGGGGTGTAGAGCAGCAACGAACCCACATCCCTACGCACCACCTCGGCCTGGCCCGCGGCCATACCCAGCAGCATCTCGAACTCGATGCCCGCGGTGACCGAGCGCTCCTGGGCCAGCAGCCAGGCCAGTGCCACGTCGAAAAGGTTGTGCCCGGCTACCCCGATCCGGACGTTGACTATCCGGTCCGGGCGCATCGCGTAGTCGAGCACGGCTTTGTACGAGGTGTCGGTCTCCCGCTTGGAGTGCCAGGTCGCCAATGGCCAGCCGTGCAGATCGGCGTCCACCGATTCCATCGGAAGGTTGGCGCCCTTGACCACACGCACCTTGATCGGGGCACCGCCAGCCGCGACGCGAGCCGCGGCCCAATCTTGCAGCCGGATCATCGCCGACAACGCGTCGGGTAGGTAGGCCTGCAGAACGATCCCGGCTTCGAGTTGCCTGAACTCAGGGCTGTCGAGCAGGCGGGTGAACACTGCAATGGTCAACTCGAGATCCTTGTACTCCTCCATGTCCAGGTTGATGAACTTGCGGGTGGGCACGGCGAGGACCGCCTGGCGATAGAGCGGTGTCAGCCTCTCGACAATATGGTTGACGGCGTCGTCGAATGCCCAGTGATTGTGCGGAGCAACGGTGGACGAGACCTTGATCG
>JAUMFR010000045.1:0-7505 GCA_032119755.1 Solirubrobacterales bacterium
AGTTCAGGCTCGAGGAAGTTCGAGGCTTCGGCGTAGTCGCTCTGAGGTACGCGCAGCGCGATGTCTCCGTGGCCGAAGCCGTCGGGCTCCGCGTCAGCGGTGAGCACTGCCTTCAGGCCGGCTTCCTCCAACTGCTGGCGGAATGCCCTGGCGGTCTCCAGATCCGAGAAGTCTCGCAACACCGACCAGTCGTCGTAGGAGGGGTCGCCTACCTTCAGCTCGGAGATCCCGTCGGCGTGGGGCTCGACGAACTCCTCCTTCGCCTTGTGGATCTTGTCTCCCAGACCCACTGCCGATTACTCCTCTACGAGCTCGACGCTCTCGATTACCTGATCGACGACCGGCTTGTCTCCGGGTCCGGTCTCGGTCTTCTCGATTGCGAAGACAGTATCCATACCGTCGGTGACTTCCCCGAACACGGTGTGTTTGCCGTCGAGCCAGGGAGCTGCGTCGGTGGTGACGATGAAGAACTGTGAGCCGTTGGTATCGGGTCCGGCGTTCGCCATCGCCAGCGCGCCCTTGACCACTTTGTGATCGTTGAACTCGTCTTCGAAGGTGTAGCCGGGGCCGCCGGTGCCGGTGCCGTCGGGGCAGCCGCCCTGGATCATGAAGTCCGGAATGACCCGGTGGAAGATCAGGCCGTCGTAGAAGCCGTCCCCGGCCAGCTTGAGGAAGTTCTCGACCGTCTTCGGCGCGTCGGCATCGAACAGCTCGACCGACACGTCGCCGGTGTTGGTGTGGAGGATGACCTTCGACATCGAGCGTGACGATACTCCATGCTGCCGTTCGCCCGCTCTTCTAGGCTCCCATGCATGGATCAGGATCCGCTCGTAACGATCGCCCGTGACACGGTCGACGCCACCGTCGAGGTGCCGGCCTCCGAGTTGACCGGCTATCACTACGCCTCGTTTTCGGGGGGTCGGGGCACGAGGTTCGCGGGCCGACAGTTGGCGGCCTATGTGATGTGCACCTCCCTTCCTTACGGCCAGCACTTCGGCCACTCCTGCGAGCACGGTCCCCCGCCACACCGGATAAAGGTCATCCTGCCTCGGAAGTTGAACGATCCTGAGACCTTCGCGGCTCTTCAGGCGAAGTGCCGTTGAGCACGTGACACCTGACGGGTAGGTCGGCGGGCCTCTTTGTTAGGGTCGTCGGCAGTGGGCACGGATCTCCTCCACACACTGCCTCTAGCCGACGCTGCCTCCAACCTCTTGGCAGCGCGGAACCAGATGGCTTTCACCCTCGGGTTCCACATCATTCTCGCCAGTCTCGGAATTGCTTTCCCGCTCGTGATGCTGGTCGCCGAGTACATCGGAATCAAGAAGAAGGACAAGACGGCGCTGCTGCTCGCCAAGCGCTGGTCGAAGGCGACGGCGGTGATGTTCGCGGTGGGGGCGGTCACCGGCACGGTGCTCTCGTTCGAGTTCGGTCTGCTCTGGCCGGGCATGATGGAGCGGTTCGGAGACGCGTTCGGGGTCCTGTTCGCGATGGAGGGGATCTTCTTCTTCCTCGAGGCGATATTCATCGCGATCTACATCTACGGCTGGAAGCGGATCTCCGGTTGGGCTCACTGGTGGACCGGCGTTCCGATCGTGCTCGCGGGAATCGGCGGTGCGTACTCGGTGCTCGCAGTGAACGGCTGGATGCAGACCCCTCAGGGGTTCACGCTGGATTCGAAGGGCTTCGTCGAGACCGTGCAGCCGCTCGAGGTGATCTTCAACCCCTACGCATGGCACACCTTCCTCCACATGTATCTGGCGGCCTTCATGGTGACCGGATTCCTCGTCGCATCCATCTACGCGGTGGGGATGCTGAAGGGGCGTCGCGACCGGTATCACCGGTTGGGGCTCCTGATCCCACTCACCGTGGCGGCGATCGCCGCTCCGATCCAGATCGTGGTCGGGGACATGGTGGCGAGGGAGGTTGCAGAGAAACAGCCGGTCAAGTTCGCCGCGATCGAGTGCATAGCCAAGACCGGCCCGAATCAGCCCGAGACGATCGGAGGCGTCTGCAATCGCGAGGAGGGCGCAAAGGGTGCGATCTCGATACCTGGCCTCAACTCCCTGCTCGTCGGCTTCAGCACCTCCACCGTGGTCGAAGGCCTCGACAGCTCGCCGCGAAAGAATGAACCCAACGCGCTGAACCTCCTCCACTACTCGTTCGACGGAATGGTCGGGATCGGATTCACCCTCGCAACCCTCGCAGCCTGGTTCGCGCTCTTCTGGTGGCGGAAGCGCGACATCCCGCAGACCCCATGGTTCCTCAGAGCGGTTTCGGTATCAGGTGTCCTCGCGATAGCCGCAATGGAGATGGGCTGGATCGTGACCGAGGTCGGTCGGCAGCCGTGGATCGTCTACGGCTTCCAGCGTACGACCGACGCCGTGACTCGGGCGGACGGCATCTGGGTGGTGTTCGGCATCACCATGGCCATCTACTTGATCCTCGCGATAGGGCTGATCGTCGTCCTTCGTGCGATGTCGCGCCGTTGGCGCGCTCAGGACGAGGGTAGGATCCCCGCATCCGACGATGACCGCGTTCCCTACGGGCCGGTGACGACCAAGTCAGCGGCGGGATGAGCAGGTGAGTCGGGCCGAGATCGTCGCGTTGATCCTCTGGCTCGGGGCGACCCTCTACGCGGTTTTCGGTGGCGCCGACTTCGGTGCAGGGATCTGGGATCTGCTGCTCGGCAGGGGCAAGACCAAGGCGAAGGCGAACGCGGCCAAGGCCGTCCGGCAGCGGATCGACCACTCTCTCGCACCCGTGTGGGAGGCCAACCACGTCTGGCTGATCTTCATCCTCGTTGTCCTCTGGACGGCTTTCCCCGAGGCCTTCTACGCGATCATGACCACTCTTTACATCCCGATTGCGCTCGTTGCGCTGGGGATAGTACTTCGCGGTGCCGGCTTCGCCTTCCGTCACGCGATCGATGGACCCTGGACGGCGACCGCGAGCCGAGTGTTTGCCGCAGCGTCGCTGATCACACCCTTCTTCATGGGATGCGTGGTCGGAGCAATCGCTTCCGGCGAGGTGCCGAGGGAGGGTTACGGGGATCCGACCGGCTCCTGGATAGGTGTGCTGCCGTTCGTCATCGGTGTGCTCTTCGTCGCGGGGGGCGCGTATCTGGCAGCGGTCTTCCTCACCCACGACGCCAAGGCAGCGGGTGAGAAGAAGGTCGCCGCCTACTTCGACCGGCGGGCGTTGGTCTCGGCCGTGGTCGCTGGCCTGCTCGCGCTCGGTGGGATCTTCGCCCTGCGGGAGGAGGCGCGATACGTGTTCGACGGTCTGGTGGGCCCCGGGCTGCCATTGGTGATCTTCTCGGTGCTGGCCGGAGGAGTTGCCTTCGCTCTGTTGGCCCTGAAGCGCTACGAGACCCTGGTCAGACCGCTTGCGGTCGGTGCGCTCGTCGCGGTGGTCTGGGGCTGGTACGTCGCACAGCACCCGTATCTGCTGCCGACCTCACTGACCATAGATCAGGCCGCGGGCGCCTACGCCAGTCTGCTCGTGGTGATCATCGTCTTCCTGGTCGCCGCGGTCCTCGTCCTCCCGTCGCTGGCTCTCCTCTACGTGCTTTCCCAGAAGCGCCTGCTCGAAGACTGACTCGGCTGACGGGCTCAGCATCGCCTAAGCCACCGGCACGACTGTGTAGCCTCAAGTCGATGGATTTCCACCGCAAGGCAGGGCTTGCAGTGTGTCTGACACTCGTCTTGACAGCGGGTATCTCGTCGGCTGCTCACGCCTCGGTAGGCGAGATCTTCCAGCCGTCGGGTATCGGCGGGTGTGTCGCTGACGTCTCGACTACTCCGGGCTGTCGAGAGGCCCGCAGCATGGTGGGGCTGAGCGAGATCCTCGTCTCCCCGGACGGCCGGAACGCATGGGCTCTCGGCCAGACTGCCGGATCTGTGGTCGTCTTCGACCGGACCCTGAAAAGCGGAGAACTGAAGCAGAAGGCTGGTACTGCTGGGTGCGTCAGCGAGGACGGCACCGACGGAGAGTGCGTGGTCGGTCGGGCACTCACCGCGCCGACGCGCCTCGTGTTGAGTCCCGACGGAGAGAACCTCTACGTGATCTCCGAGACCGAGGCCACGATCGCGATCTTCGACGTACTCGCCGACGGCTCTCTGGCTCAGAAGGTCGGCTCGGCAGGCTGCATCGCGGCAGCGACGGCGGGTTGCGCGACAAGCGCCCTCCTGGCCGAGCCGACAGGGGTCGCGGTTTCTCCAGACGGCAGGAGCGTCTACGTGACCGACTCGGACCTGAACGGGGCACTCAACTTCGACCGCCTCGCGGACGGCTCGCTGGTTGCCAAGGCCGGAGCGTTGGGGTGTGTCAGCGAGGATGGGAGCGGGGGAGACTGCGGCGACGGTCGCGCACTCACGGGCGCTTCCGATGTGAGCATCAGTCCCGGCTCGGACAGCATCTACGTCTCAGCGATCGATGGTGATGCTGTCGCGGTTCTCGATCGAGCGGCCAGCGGCAAGATCACTCAGCAAGCAGGTACCGGAGGCTGCGTGATGGTCGACGGGGCCTCCAGCAACTGCACCGATGCCAGAGCCCTGGACGGTCCGCTGCGCGTGGTGATCTCGCCCGACGGTGAGAATGTCTATGTGAGCTCTCTGATCAGCGATGCGATCTCGGTCTTCGACCGCGATCAAGGCGACGGCGCACTCACTCAGAAGGCGGGGACGGCTGGCTGCATCAGCGCGGACGGCGTCGGTGGTGAGTGTGCGATCGGCAGGGCAATCGGGTTCACCTTCGATCTCGAGCTGACCGAAGACGGCAGGAGTCTCTACGCGGCCAGCCGCACGACGTCGATCGAAGGTTCGGTGGCAGCCCTCTCGCGATCGGTCGACACCGGGCTGCTCAGCCAGCTACCTGGTGAGGAAGGTTGTGTAAGTGCGGACGGTTCCGATGACTGCGGTGTCGCCAGAGCGATCGACACGACCTCAGGGCTTTCCTCCAGTCCCGACGGAACCAGCGTCTACGCGGCTAGCTTCGCCGACTCGGCAGCAGCGATCTTCGATCGTTCCCCGCTCGGTCCACGGGCTACCTTCCGTCAGGTTCCGCCTGCCAGCACCAGAAGCCGCGAGGCGTTGTTCAAGTTCTCGTCGTCTGTCCCCGGCTCCACCTTCGAATGCAGGATCGACAGCAAGGCATTCGCGGTCTGCGGCGCGACCACGGTCTTCAAGAAGCTCTCTCGGGGCAGGCACACGGTCGCCGTCCGGGCGGTCAAGAACCTCTCGCCCGGCAAGGCGAGCAAGTATTCCTGGCGTGTTCGGTAGTTCCTGCCGACGGTCGTGACGACTAGCCTTCCCGCTTGATGCTCGGAGCCATTCTCTCGGGAGCGGTGACAGTCGCGGCCTCCTTGCTTGTCGGCAACGCGGTCCTCCTCCTGGTGGGTCGTGGACGCTCCACGGCTGTTGCCCCCGCCCTCGGGATCTCGATCCTGCTGATCGTCTGTGGGGTGACGGTCAAGCTACCGGGCAAGGGTGTGACGGCCGCCGCGTTCGTCGTCGCGATTTCGCTCGTCGCTGCCCTGATCTGTTGGCGCGGCCGGAGAGATCTCCCGGCGCCCACCTGGACGGCAATTGCCGTCGTCATCGGGGCGGCGTTGGTGACTGCCGTACCGTTCGTGGCGAGCGGTCGGATGGGAATCCTCGGTCAGGGGCTGGTCAACGACGACATGGCCTCTCACCTGCTCTTCGCGGAGTGGCTGGCCACAGGTGCCGGGATCACGCCCGAGCTGATACGCGACGGCTACCCGCTCGGCCCTCACGCGGTGGTCGCCGCGATGACCGAGTTGGTCGGTTCCGGATTCGTCGATGCCTTCGCGGGACTGACCGGAGCGATCGCCGTGCTGCTCGGCCTCACGGCCTCGTCGGCTCTTCCCGAAGTCCGAGGCTGGTTGCGAGCGCCTGCGGCGGTGCTGGTCGCGTTCGCCTATCTGTCGGCTGCCTACCTTGCGCAAGGAGCCTTCAAGGAGCCGCTGCTCGCGTTGTCGCTGATCGGGTTCGCGCTCTCGCTTCCCATGGTTCGCGCCGCAATGTCACAGGGCCCGCAGTCCGCGGCCATTGCCGCCGTGCCGGCCGGGTTGATCTCGGCGGGAACGATCTACAACTACAGCTTTCCCGGTCCCTCCTGGCTGGTGGCAGCCGCAGTGGCGTGGCTCTTGCTGGTGGCGATCGCCGAGCGTCGAGACCGGGGTGGCCTCGACTTGGTGGGGCGGTTGCGTCGCACCCTCCCGGTGGCCGGGACATTGGTCGGGATCACGGTCGTCGCCTGCATTCCAGTGGTAGTCAGCCTGCTCGACTTCACCGGCTTCAGGGCGCTCAACCCGACCGGCCCTGGTGATCGAGTCGGGTTCGGCAATTTGCGCCAGCCACTCTCTCCGTTGCAGGCGCTCGGAATCTGGCCGTCGAGTGAGTTCAGGATCGCCCCCGAAAATGCCTCGGTCCCTGCTCTCGCCTTCTACCTTGGTGCCCTGCTCGGGGCGGTTGCCCTCGGGCTCGGTCTTCGCCGTGCGCGTCGGCTGGGTGAGCAGATACTCCCCGCTACCCTCATCGCAGGCATCGTTGGCTACCTCGCTGCGCTTGCGGTCGGGACCCCTTACACCCAAGCCAAGGGGCTGTGCGTGATCGCTCCGATCGTGATGCTGATCGCCCTCAGGGGATTCCTCCGTGCCGGAGCGCTCGAAGGCGAGCAGAAGCCGGTCGCCGAGGAGGTGTCGGCGGAGGGTGGGGGTAACCGTCTGCTGGTCGCTTCGATCGGGATCCTCTTCGTCATAGCGGCAGCGTTCTCGAGCTTCCTCGTCCTCCGGCAGGCTGCGATCGGTCCGGTTGGGCAGGTCCAGCAACTGATCGGGCTGCGGAAGGTCGTCGAGGGGGAGAAGGTCCTCTTCCTCGGCCGGGAGTCGTTCGTGGGCTGGGAGTTGATCGGAGCGGACCTGTACACACCGATCGTCCACAACTACAACGTGATCGAAGTCTCATCGCTCTACCGGCCAACCTCCACCAGAGCCAAGTTCGACTTCGACGTGGTGCCCCGCAAGGTGATCGAGCGCTTCGACTACGTGATCACAACGGGAGCCGCGCAGCTGAGCGAAGCACCTGCCAACTTCGAGCCGATCCGGCGGACTCGTGACTACGTCTTGTGGAAGCGCAACGGTCCGCTGCCCGAGCGCTACACGCTGATCGAACCGATCGGCCCTGGCGCGACAGTCGACTGTTCCGACCCAGCGGTCGCGAGGCTGGCTCTCCTCGACGGTGAGGCGCGGGTGTTCACCAAGCCACCCGTAGTCGGTAGGGCGTGGGATCCGACCTCCGAGCCGACGAGCGCGGTTTCCGCGACCGAGGAGCTGCCTCTCAGCGCCGGCCGCTGGGCCATCTCCCTCCAGTACGCGTCGACTCAGCCAGCCCGGATCACCGCGCCGGGGCTGGATGTGGCCCTGCCGGCGAACCTCCTGTTCCGTGGTCCGGCACCGTTCTATCCGGTGGGAGAGATCACCGTCA
>JAUMFR010000046.1:0-1512 GCA_032119755.1 Solirubrobacterales bacterium
AGGGCGGTTACGTGAAACGCCTGCCTGGCCCACCGGATATCGGTCCAAACGACATGGAGGATGCCGGAGGAGAGGATGCTGCCCTGACTGAGGGGAGGAAGACCGGAGAGTTCCTGAAACCGCTCGGCGTCAATGTGAACCTCGCACCGGTAGTGGATGTGGCGCACGACAACACGGCTGACACGATCGTTTCGCGGACCTACAGCAGCGATCCGACCACGGTCGGGAGGTACGGTGCCGCGTTCGTGGAAGGGATGCAGGGCGCCGGGGTGGCAGCAACCCCGAAGCACTTTCCTGCCCTCGGCCTCGCCACCGAGAACACCGATTTCGCTCCCGTCACTGTGGATGCCAACGCGAGCGAGGTGCAAGCCGATGTAGAGGCGTTTCGTGCTCCGATAAAGGCGGGAGCGCGTCTGGTGATGGTTTCCAGCGCCGTCTACCCCGCCGTGTCCGGCGACGAGCAGGCCGTCTACTCCACCGAGGTGATCGATGACCTCCTTCGGAACCAACTCGGATTCAAGGGGGCCGTGATCAGCGACGATCTCGAGGCCCCGGCTGCGGGCACCACTCCCGGGGATGCCGCGTTCCGGGCAATCAGGGCGGGAGTGGATCTCGTCCTGTTCGCTGGGACGAACGGCGCCGCGGTCAGCGCGTTCGACGCTCTCGAGAAGTCATTCAAGAAGGGCAGACTCGACCGCAGCACTCTGCGTCGGGCCTACGACCGCATTCAGGATCTCAAGAACGCTCTGGAAGGCTAGGCCGCCGCTCCGTGCGAAAGCCACTCGCACCGGATGCTTCCCGGGACCTGCTCCGAGAGCTTGCCGCATTGCTCATCGCCATCGGGGTTGCCATGTGGGTACTCCGTACAGGAAGCGCGGCCGGAGCGTTCGCCTCCTTCGTCATCCTCGGTATTCCAGCGATGGTGGTGCTCTGGATGGGATTGTCAGGCTCTCCTTCCGAGAGCGCGACCCGACCCTGGCAGGGAGTCTTACTCACGGTCGGAGTGATCCTGACCGTCCTCGCATTGCGCCAACTAGCCAACTGGCTCGGTGAGCCTGGGGATGCTTCGAACGGAATCAACGTGTTGTGGTCCTTCGGCCTCGGAGCAGTTGTCTCTGCCTACGCGGCTCGAAGGGCCGGCGTGAGATTCTTGATCCTCTTTGCCTGCCTGCTCTCGGCCGTGGCCCTCGCGGGCTTTCTCGATGCCGTACTCGAAGGGGGGATCGCGGAGAACTTCGGCACGTTCAGAGGGCTCACGTTCTTGTACTCGCTGCTTCTAGCCGGGATCGGTGTGGTCCTCTGGCGTGCTCCCGACCCCAGCAGGAAGCGGGTCGAGACGGAGTTCGAGGAGTCCTCGGCTGATCTCCCGCTGAGGGAGGCGGCGGAGGCATTCACCGCAGCGACCGCTGTGGCCGTGTTCGCCTGTGGCTACGGAATCACCTCGGCCCTTGGTCTGATCCCGACGATTGCAGGTGTGGACAGCGCGGGTTCCGGAATCGTCTGGGAGCTCGC
>JAUMFR010000047.1:0-2463 GCA_032119755.1 Solirubrobacterales bacterium
GGTGGCGCATGCGTGTATCGATCGCGTGGCGCGGATCAACCTCGAGATGGGAGGCAAGGACCCCTTCATAGTCTGTGCGGACGTGGCGGGAGGAATCGAGGTCGCCGCGCGGGGAGGTGCATGGGCGGCCTTCCTGAACGCCGGGCAGGTCTGCACATCCGCCGAGCGTTTTTATGTGGCGGAGGAGCTATACGACGACTACCTGCAGACGTTCGCCGACCACGCCAGGTCCCTCAAGCTCGGGGACCCGATGGCGTCTGACACTGATCTGGGACCGATGGCATCGGCTGCGCAGCGGGAAAAGGTCACCGCTCAAGTCGAGGCGGCGGTCGCCTCGGGCGCGGAACTCGTCTGCGGAGGCGGTCGGGCAGGACACGAGACCGGTCACTTCTTCGAGCCTGCCGTGGTCACAGGAGCCGCCGCCGACACCGCGCTGCTCAGCGAGGAGACTTTCGGACCGGTGGCTCCGATCGTTCCCGTCAAGAGCCTCGACGAGGCGATCGAGCTCGCGAACTCTACCCGGTTCGGTCTCGGCGCCAACATCTACACCCAGGATCTCAAGACGATCTTCCGCTGCATGCGGGAGATCAAGGCAGGAACCGTCTGGTTCAACGATCCGCTGACCGACAACGACGCCGGACCGTTCGGAGGGTTCAAGCAGTCGGGTCTGGGCAGGGAACTCGGTCGCGAGGGCCTCGAGGCGTTCCAGGAGACCAAGCACATCCACATAGAGAGCGAGATGGAACGCAAGGAGTGGTGGTACCCCTACTCCGAGTACTCGGCTTCCGAGTGAGCGGTAGACCGCAAATCTGACTGCCGGATACGCTGAGGGTCGTGGACCAGACTCGAGCGCCATATCTGGATGCCGTGATCGACTATGTCCAGCGGGATCCTTCGCGGCTGCACGTGCCGGGACACAAGGGAATCGCCTCCGATCCCGCGCTGGTCGAGGCGATCGGGATGGCTGCACTCGAGCACGACATCTCCGCAGGCCTGAAGGGGATCGATCTCGGTCCCGCTCCGACCCCGTTCCAGCAATCCCAGGATCTCGCTGCGGATGCGTGGGGAGCGGCGAGGAGCTGGTTCCTGCTCCACGGCGGCTCTCAGGGAAACCACATTGGCTGCCTCGCGTTGGGGCATCTGGGCAAAGAGGTGATCGTCCAGCGCAACGTCCACTCCTCCACCGTCGACGGGATGATCATGGCGGGCCTGATCCCGACCTTCGTCCAGCCGGAACTCGATCCGGAGCTGGGGATTGCACACTGCGTGACGCCAGAGAGCCTCGAAGAGGCTCTCTCGACCAATCCCGATGCGGTCGGGGTGATGATCGTCTCTCCGACCTATTTCGGGGCGGTCGCGGACATCTCCGCGCTGGCCGAGGTGTGTCACGCCGCGGGTGTGCCTCTACTGGTCGACGAAGCCTGGGGCGCCCACCTCTACTTCAGCTCGCGTCTGCCAGAGGGAGCCCTCACCTGCGGAGCCGACCTCGTCCTCTCGAGCACCCACAAGATGGTTGGGAGCCTCGGTCAATCGGCGATCCTCCACCGCGGGCACGATTCGCTGATCGGTGACGACCTGATCACTCGTTGTCTGACCATCCTCGAGACGACCAGCCCGAGTTCGCTTCTGTCCGTCTCCCTCGACGGCGCCCGACGCTTCGCGGCCCTCGAGGGCGAGAGGCTGCTCGGTGAGGTTCTGGATGCGGTCGACGGCGCCCGGGAGAGAATCAGGGCGATCCCGGAATTGGACGTGCTCGACGAGCGGCTGCTCGAGGCTCCGAGCGTGCACGGCTGGGACGGAATACGGCTCGCAGTCGATGTGAGGGGCACGGGTGCTTCCGGTCACCGGATCGCTGCCCTGATGCGAGATCTCTCGGATGTAAACGTCGAGCTCTACACGGAGAACATCGTCGAAGCCATGTTCGGGATGGGCAGCGATGCCGAGCGCGATGCCGAGCGCCTCGTGTCATCGCTCGACGCCGCTCTGGAAGCGCTCGACGAAGCCGATACCGAGCGGCGAAGGCAATTCGCCTCCCTACCTCCATGGGGCACCCTGCGGATGACCCCGCGTGAGGCATTCCTCGGGCCACAGGAGTCGGTCCCCTTCGCCAGCGCTGAAGGACGGATCGCGGCCGAGTCGCTCGCCGCCTATCCACCGGGTGTGCCCAACGTCCTGCCGGGCGAGGAGTTGACCCAGGAGACCATCCAGTACATCACCCACACCCTCTCGGCCGGTGGGCAGGTCAGAGGAGCGGGAGATCAGACGCTGGAGACGGTCCGAGTGGTCGCAAACCCCTAGATCAAGGGGTTGGGCGGCTTATCCGAGAGGCCGCTGCCGGGGACCGCTACTCTGCAGGTGCGTCTGCAGGGACGCCGAAGTTTGCTCGTAGGCTGTCTACGGGTAACCGATCCGATGAAGCTCTCCGTTTCTTCGACACCGAAGGTCGCACTCGCGGCCGCCTTC
>JAUMFR010000047.1:2473-3935 GCA_032119755.1 Solirubrobacterales bacterium
TGGCTGTGCTCAGTCTGGGGCAGCTAGGCGAACCTGCACGCGGGCAGGCCGCGGCGGCAGCGGGCAACAAGTGCGGGGCGGTACCCAAGACGCTCGCGCCCGCTCCGAAAGGGGCCAAGAGCTACACGATGATCCTGCGGGTCAACCAGCCGGAGAACGTCACCGAGTACGCCAAGAAGGTCCGCAAGCAACTGCGTGACCAGGACATCTTCCTGGTCAACACTCGCTTCAAGGGATCGACCCCGGAGATCTGGGCGGAGATCGTCCGTAGGATCTCGACCGAGTTCCCCTGCAACAGGATCATCGCCTTGAACGGGCTGCATCTCGATCCGAACCGTCGCGGCTACAGCTACGCGCTCGCCCACGATCCCTCGGTCTGGGGAATCTCGCTCGACTGGGAGTCGATGGACTGGGCTCAGGCACAGTCGATACATCGCTCGATCCCGTCGTGGACCGAGGACTTCACCGCCTCCCGAGACCGGATCGCCAGACGCCTACATCGTGTGGGGCGGTACTCGGCCGATCAGGTGGGCGAGCCAGGCCTCCGGACCGGCGTCGTTCCGGCCTGGTACCCGGGGTGGGACTACGGAATGCTCGGCAAGACCACCGACCGCACCAACTTCACCCGCAAGGAGAATCGCCGTGGATTCCAGATAGTCCAGTCGCAAGGCTTCTGCAGCAACTCCGATCAGAGCGGGTACGGAGTCGCGATGCGTAGCCTGCTGGACCAGTACTTCCCTCCGCCGAAGATCAAGAAGATCCGCAATGCCAAGGGCAAGGTGATCCGCAAGAAGAAGATCCCGATCCCTCCCCGCGGAGTAACCGAAGCGCTCGCCGGGGAGATCTCGTTCTCCACCACTCCGAACGAGAACGCCAGCATGCCGGTCAAGAGCGTCAGCGTCGGGTCGGCCAGCAAGTGCACGCTCGCGGGCCTCAAGGCAGATGTGCGTGCCTACCTGTACTGGGCCCATCCCGGTTCGATCGACTCACTGCTCGAGACCCGGCGGATCTGCAAGATCAGGAATCCCTGTTCCTGAGCGAGGGTGGCGCCTCGCTGCATACTCCATCGCCTAGCCTGAGCGCGATGGAGAGCAACCTCTACTCGAATATCGAGGACCTTCCGTTGACGGTCGACGGGTACGCACTGGAAGGTCTCGCGTTCACCATGCCCAAGAGCGACTTCGAGCGTCTCTCTACCGTGATCAGGCTGGAGGGCGGCGGGCAGCAGGGCATCGGAGAGGACGTCACCTACGATGCGCTCGATCACATCGCTCTCCAAGACCAGGGAGCCACTCTGGATCTCTCTGGCGAGCACACGATCGGAAGCTTCTCTGCGCTGCTCGACAGCCTCGACCTCTTTCCCTCGCCCGCGATGAACGATGCGTCGGTGAGGTACCGCCGCTGGGCATTCGAGAGCGCGGCGCTGGATCTCGCGCTGCGACAGGCGGAAACGACGCTGTTC
>JAUMFR010000047.1:3945-18085 GCA_032119755.1 Solirubrobacterales bacterium
GTTCGAGGTGCTCGGCCGGGAGATGGACCCGATCGACTTCGTCTGTTCGATGAGGCTCTCGCCGATGGGCAGTGAACAACCATCCAGCATCGAGCCCCTCCAGGAACGCCTCGCCGTCTATCCCCACCTCCGATTCAAACTCGATCCCACCAACGACTGGACCGACGAGCTGATCGCCGCCCTGGTGGCCACCGGCGCTATCGACTCACTCGATCTCAAGGGTCAGTACTCGGGCACTCCGGTGGATGTGGAGACCGATCCAGTGCTCTACGCCAAGCTGATCGAGGCGTTTCCGACCGCCTGGCTAGAGGATCCGGACGTGAACGAAGAGACCAGGCCTCTGCTCGATCCTGTCGCCGACCGGGTCACCTGGGACGCGCCTATCAACTCGGTGGCCGACATCGAGTCGCGACCCTGGAAGCCGAAGATGGTGAACATCAAGCCGTCACGTTTCGGACCCCTCAGCGAGCTCTTCGCCGCCTACGACTACTGCGCGGCCAACGGAATAGGGGCCTACGGCGGCGGACAGTGGGAGCTGGGGCCGGGCCGGGGTCAGATCCAGTACTTGGCGTCGATCTTCCACCCCGACACGCCGAACGACACAGCACCCAGCGTCTATAACTCCGAGCCCACCACGCCCGGGCATCCGCTCAGCCCACTTCCCCCTGAACCGAGCGAGACCGGATTCCGCTGGGGAGAGTGGTCGAAGCGCTAGTCGCTGGCGGGCGCTGCATCCGCCCTCGTTCCGAGCAGCAGGAAGGCCACCAGCGCCCCCGGGAGCAGCCAGAGCAGGTAGGGGTAGAACCAGTGCATCGCGCTGACCTCGAGGGCGATCAGCGCAGCCGAGGCGAGCGCCGCGACCTGCAGAGGCTGTCTGCGTCGAGGGAAGAAGTAGAGAGACAGCGCGAACAGCACTGCGAATACCCTCGCCACGGTCTGCAGGAATCCGAGAGAGGGGTCCTGACCCCAGACGCTGAACGGTGAGCCTCTGCCGGCCTGGTAGCCGAGAGAGCGGTCGTAGACCTCTCGTATCCCCCCATCCGGGATCAAGGGGATGGTGACGAGCGCCGCAACCGCGGCGAAGGCCAGCAGGAAAGGAAACAGTGACCTCGCCCGCCGCTCTCCGGTGCCAGCTGCCATCAACGGGGCGATAGCCAGGGGACCGTACTTGGTCAGGCCTGCAAGAGCGGTGAGTGCGCCCCTCCCGGGCGCCGAAGCGAGAGCCAGGAGGCTCGCCGAGACGAGGAGGGAGACCAGCGAATCGTTAAACGACGATGCGACCGAGAGGAGGGTGAACGGGAAAGCCAGCCAGGCGAACGTCAGCGCCAGACCGGCCACGTGAGCGCGGGCCTTCGCTGCCCCGGCGACCTGTCTGCCGAGCCCGTATAGGCAGGCGGCGGTCCCGAGCGTGAAGATCAACGACGCGACTCTCGCAGCTGGCAGCGAGTCCCAGTCGAGTCCATTCCAGGGGAAGATCCGCTCGAACGGCAGGTAAGCGAGGTAGTTCACCGGACCGTAGACATCGACCAGCAGCGGCTGTCCGCTGGAGGATGCGACTCCGTACAGCGACTCGCCGGTGGCGATCAGGTGGGCGCCGATCACGCTGGCGAAACCGACATCGATCACCTTGGCAGCGAGGATCGTGACCAGCACGTAACCGATCACTAGCAGCGCGATACCCACCTCCAGCAATCGTGGGCGAAAGAGGACATTGCCCTCTCCTGCAGGGGGTGGAGCGCTGCGGGTGCGCCCGAATCCAATCCAGACGAGGCGCGCGAAGAGATAGGCGAGGAGTGGGTAGACCAGTGGAACCGAGATGTCGATCCGGCCGCGGGCGAAGAAGTAGAAGGAGATGCTGAAGGCGAGCAGCGCCGCGAGGTCGAGATGCCGCATCTGTAACGGCCTGCGCAGGCTTACGAACGGGGCGACGAAGAGAAGACACAGAGGTATCCAGATCCACCAGGAACCGACTATCCCGCCGACCGCACCCGGGTACCCGCGCGCGAGGCGTGTCTCGACCTGCCAGCCGGTCCACTGCTCGATCACCCGCCCGCTCCGGTCATCCACCAAGACGAGCGCCTGAGGCGATCCATCCGATTCCACCAAGGTCACCTGCCAGTCGCGGCCGACGGTGGCCACCTCGGCGCCCAAGGGACCGTATTCAGCCTCGGCATCACGGCCGGCTCGCGTGCGGGTGGCGACCCCGATCGCCTGCGACGCATCGAGCCGGAAGCCCGCAGGTGCCGCGGTGACGGAGCGCTCGACCAGCGTCCCAGCGTCGCCCCCGTCGAACGGGGGTTGATCGGCAGGTTCCGAGGCGAGGGCTCCCGTCGGGAGGACGAAGGTCAGACAGCAAACTGCGGCGGTCAGGACCGTCGCGAGCCGGGGTCTCCTCCGGCGATCAGGGGAACGGTCCACGAATGATGTTCTAACGACAAAGGCGGTCGGGGCTGAAGCCCCGACCGCCTTTTGGTGACGTTTCGGACAGGTGGCGGGCATCTGCCACCACGAACGGGAGCGACGGGACTCGAACCCGCGACCTCCGGCGTGACAGGCCGGCGCTCTAACCAGCTGAGCTACGCCCCCCAGGGGCTGTGGCCCCGCTAGCCCGCGATCGTCTGAACGTTGACGGCGACGGGACCCTTGGGACCCTCCTCCGGCTCGTAACTCACGCGTACTCCGTCGTCGAGCGAACGGTAACCGTCACCCTCGATGGAGGAGAAATGGACGAAGAGGTCCTTGCTGCCGTCTTCCGGCGTGATGAACCCGTATCCCTTCTCGTTGCTGAACCACTTCACTGTGCCTTCCGGCATTTCGCTACCTCCTAAGCAGCTTGGTGCGTAAGGAAGTGCGAAAACTCGAACTCCTAAACACACACATCTCGGAAGATCTCTTTGCGACCTTCCACAACATCAGGGACGGTAGCGCAGGCGGCCGATGAGCGTTGCCGGGCGGGGGACCGGTGGGTGTTATCAGCCGTTCTTGACCGAGGCGTAGAGGCGCTTGATCACATTGCCGAAGTAGGGCCCGTACATCCTCGTCGGGGAGTTGCCGTAGCCGTAGCTGTTGACCGAGTTGAGGAACTCGTTGTCGAAGATCCATCCTCCCCCTGAAGACCCACCGGTCATGTCACAGGGGATCCACCCGGGAGAGGGGCTGAAGGTCCCGGGATCGCGCCCGCCGAAGGTTCCTGTGCAGGTGACCAGTGATCCGCCGTCGAATGGGAAACCTGCCGGATAGCCATAGGCCGTGTACTCCCTGCCGCGTCCCACGTTGAAGGCGATCCCCCTTGCACCGCCGATCGCAGTCTGGACCGGGGTGAGCCCCTTCAGCACCATCGCTCCGACGTCGTAGCTCAAGGCGTAGGAAGGCCTGGACCACTGGTTCTTGACCCAGCGCGCGGGAGCGGTGATGCGCTTGGCGGCGAACTCGCCGAAGGGCCTGACGGGACTGGGATCTGGGTTCTCGAAGGTTGGATCAGGTGTGTAGTACCCGGGGACGAATACCACCCGCCGTGACCAGAAATTCTCGAAGACGCAGTGGCCAGCCGTGAGCACGACCCGCTTGGATGGCGAGTTGACCACGGTTCCGGAACAGACGTAGTTCACCCATACCCCGTTGAAGTTACGCGCCTGGAAGAAGACCTTGCCGTGGAGCCGGTTGGGCAGCGCGGTCGGATTCGAGATGATCGAGCTGAGTCGGTTAGGTCCGGTGATTCCCTGCGACGGGACGATGGTCGGCTCACCCTTCGCGACTGCGGGCAGAGGCTCTCCCGGCGCAGGGATATCGGAGGAATCGACCGCCGCAGGCGTCGCCGCCTGCATGCGCTCGACCGTCCAGAACCTCTTCACCTGCCGGGAACTCTCGTGACCGAGAGACTTGGTCGCCATCGGAGATGCCTGCGCGGGAAGCGCACACCAGAGCATCAAGACGACAACGAGCGAGGCCACCAGCGTCATGGCTTCGGGTAGGTGGGCGAGTTTGCGTGGTTGACGGATATCCATTGGGAGGGGTCCGATCTTGAGATGGCTGTCAGCTGGCTGCCGTGGAAACCTACTCTTTGAACACCAGAGGCATGAGTAAGTTCCGTGTGGATGCTTCGGATATATTGCCCCAAGTCATCTACTCAGGGAGGAATCCGTGCCAAACCGAATCAGAACCATTTTCCTTGCAGTTTTGGCTTGTGGGGTTCTCGTGGCCGTCACAGGATCACTTGCCCCCGCCGGTGCTGCGGGCGGCAAGAAGACGCCTTGGTGTGGCGATCGGTCGGGGGAGAAGAACGTCATGGCTACGTTTCGGAACGCGAGCGCTCAGGACGTACACATGCAGGTCCAATACGGTGACCCGAGAAGTGGGAGAAGGTCACCTGCTCGGGTTGGAGGAGGAAGGGCTCGGACCTGCTTGCGTGGGCGAGGTGGCCCTCTCTGCCGGGTGCGACGGAGGCCGTGATGGTTTGGAAGAACCCTGCGATCGGCTGGCCGTGGATGAGTTGCTGCTTAATCGACAGGGGCGAGAAGAACTTCGACATCGGCGAGACCAGATGGTGGAAAACCGGGCGCGGTGCGGGAGAAATAGTGGTGGTCGCGCAAAGAGTCAAAGATTTCGAGGGCGCGAAACACTGGGAGGTCACCTTCCAGGACGCGGGCGGTCGCTGAGCGCCTGCCTGGCGAGATCGCCAGCCTCCTCCTAAGTGTCGGTGGATTTGCGCTTGCTATGGGTAGTACTGGGCTCGAACCTTAGGACACACCAGCCACGAACCGTTGGGAGCGAGAAGAATCAGTGGAAGATGGCATTACCGCCAGCCATTATCTTGGCTATGGAAGGGCCTGGTGAAGAGAGCTCGAGCGAAACACTCGGGCGCGCGCTACGCCCGGTGGTCTTCTTGCTGCTGGTCGGCTCCTGCGCTTGGCTGCTGATCGATCCACCGTCGTTCTCGGGTGTCCCGACTCTCTTGCTCGTATTGCTAGGCGCCGTCCTCCTCACCTTGGCGATGGCCTGGGTGGCAACGAGGATGATCGGCGAGGAAATCCCCGAAACCGAATGGCGGAAGATCGTCGACCGGAGCGAGCTCTTGGCTCAACTGCCGGCGCCGACCGGCCCGCCCTCGGCGTTCGACGAGTTGGTTATCGCGGCGCTGGATGACCTGCCCCAGGAATTCCAGGAAGCCCTGGAAAAGGTTCCGGTGACGGTCTCGAGAGAGGGTTACAAGTACGGCGCCTACGGCCTCTACGTAGGGGCCACAGTGGCCCGGGACACGTACCCGGATCACATCGTGATCTTCGAAGACACACTGACGCGCGACTTCGGCGCGAGTCCCGAGCTCCTGCGCGCCCAGGTCCAGCGAACTGTCAGACACGAGCTCGCCCATCACCTCGGCTGGGACGAGGAGGGCGTCAGAGGGCTGGGGCTCGGCTGAAACGGAGTTACCTGTTTGGCCGCGACCAACGTTGCATCGATCGGGTTCATTCGGCCACGATTCGATCCGCGGCAATGGGCGGTACTGGGCTCGAACCAGTGACCCCCTCCTTGTAAGGGAGGTGCTCTCCCAACTGAGCTAACCGCCCGCTCAGGCGCATTATGAGGGCTGAGAGAGGAACGTGTCCGGAGTCGGGCAACGGGTAAGTGGTGGATTCTCCTAGCATCGCCTCGATGGCTGAAAAACGAGAGATCGAGGTCCCGGGGATACAGGGACTGGACTTCATCACCAGTCCTCCGGAGGACCGGCTCTTCCCGTCCAGCGGGATCCCTCCACGCGCGGCGGCCAACGCGGTGCGGGCCGAAGTGGTGCTGGATCACGATCCCGATCGCAACCTCGCGACCTTCGTCACCACCTGGATGGAGCCCGAGGCGCGTGAGGTGATCATGGAGAACCTCCACCGCAACTACATCGATCACGCCGAGTACCCGCAGACGGCCGAGGTTGAGAAGCGCTGCCTGCGTATGATCCACAACCTCTTCAACGGCCCCGGCGAGCCGGTGGCACCAGGGGCGCGCTGCGCAGGCTCCTCCGAAGCCGTGATGCTCGGCGCGCTGGCGATGAAGTGGCGGTGGCGAGCCGCTCGCGAGAAGGCCGGCAAGGACACCACCAAGCCCAATCTCGTCTATGGCAAGGACGCGCACGTGGTGTGGGACAAGTTCTGTCGCTACTTCGATGTGGAGCCCCGCGCGATAGACCTTCCCGGGGGCAAATACGTGATCGGCCCCGACGATATCGACGGCCAGGTCGACGAGAACACGATCGGGGTGGTGGCGATCGTCGGGACGACCTTCACCGGACAATGCGACGACGTGGAGGGCATCGCCGAGTTCCTCGACGGGTATCAAGAGAAGGAGGGCCACGACGTTCCGATGCACATCGACGGCGCAAGCGGCGGATTCGTCTTCCCCTTCTCAGACCCCGACTTCGAGTGGGACTTCCGGATCGAGCGGGTCAAGTCGATCAACGCCTCGGGTCACAAGTTCGGGATGACCTATCCGGGCCTCGGCTGGCTGATCTTCCGCGACGACGAGCAACTGCCAGAGGATCTCGTCTTCTACGAGGACTACCTAGGACAGCGCGACGCGACCTTCACCCTCAACTTCTCGACCGGATCCAGCATGCTCCTCGCCCAGTACTACCTGTTCATGCGACTCGGCCGAGAGGGCTACACAGCGATGATCGGCGCGATGGACAAGAACGCTCAGGTCCTGCGCGACAAGGTGAAAGCCGCCGAGTATCTGGAGCCCGCTGGCACAGGCAAGATGCTGCCGCTGGTGATCGCCAAGGTGACGGACGACGCACCGTTCACCGGAGCCGACCTGGTTGGCGAGCTGGCGCGCCGACGAGCATGGGTAGTGCCTGCGTATCACCTGCCACCGGGCAACGACTCGATCGAGGTGATGCGGATCCTGGTCAAGATCAATCAGACGCGTGAGTTGGTGGACAAACTGGCGAGCGATATCGACGATTCGATCGCACACCTGACCGAGCACGGTCCATCCCCCGGTCCGAAGCGTCCACACACCGGTCACGGTTACTGAGACCCCGGCCGTGGCGGAGCGGATAGACCCAAGGACGGCGGTCATGGCCGGACTGCTGCAGCTGGTGCTGGTGGCGATACTCGGTGTCGCGCTTGGCCTGAGTCTCTCTCACGACTTCTTCGAAAGCTGGGGCTGGCTGGCTGGCCCGGCCGCATGGCTGATCTGCGCCGCCGTGACCGCTCTCGTATTGAAGATCCCGCTTGCGATCACCATCCTCGGCGCGGTGGTGGCTGGCGTACCGAGCGCAGCGGCGACCTTGACCGGAGTCCACTGGCTCGGGGTTGCGGTCGGGATCGTGTTGTTCGCGCTCTGGTGCGGGTGGCTGGCGGCTCGAGAGGATCGGCCGAGCGCAGTCGCTTAGGCGACGCGTGCCGAGTCCGGGACCGGTCCCGCTCCGTCGTTTCTGACCAACCAGAGCAACCAGGCAGCGCCACCGAGGATCATCACGCAGGCGATCACCTGAGCCTGGGTGAGCCCGAGCAGGACGGCATCGTTCCTGCGGATCAACTCGACCAGCAGGCGCTCCAGCCCCGCGCACACCAGATAAATGGCGAGCAGTGCCTTGCCGGAGACGGCGTTTCGGAGGTGCCAAAGACCGAGTGCGACGAGCCCCATCACCAGGGTCTCGTAGATCGGGGTCGGGTGGACGGGCGTGTCGATGGGGACGACGCCGTCGGGATACGCCATCGCCCACGGACCATCCCACGCCACGCCGTAATCACCGTCGCCCGAGAGCTGACAGCCGACCCGCCCGATCGAGTAACCGATCGCGAGAGCCACCGCGACCGCGCCCATCAGGTCGTCGCCGAGGCACTTGCGCCATCTCGCCCAGAGGATCACCGCGATCGCCCCACCGATCAGTCCCCCGAACCAGACCAGGCCCGAGCCGGTGAAGAGGTTGGCGATGATTCCACCCTCCATCTCGCTCGCGTTCTGGATCAGGTAGTCGAGGCGCGCGCCTATCAGGCCCCCGATCAGCGCAGCTCCGATCGCCTCCCAGGCGCGTTCGGGCAGATATCCGAGTTCACGGAACCGGCGCGAGATCACCGCACCGGAAGCGAGGAAGCCGAGGGCGAAACAGATCCCGAAGGTCTGCAGCGTGAGCGGTCCGATCTGGATCTCGGGCAGCATCGACTCTCCCTCAGACCCCTGCCGGAGCCGACTCGGGCCGTTCGAGGTTCGAGAGAACCGCCGCGGGTTCGGCGGAGCGTACGGTCATCGGCATTCCCTTCCGCGGGGAGATGGTGGGAGCGGTGCGGATCACAAGCTCGTAGGAAGGGTCGAGTTCGAACCTGAACCGCTCCAGGATCCGGCGGATGAAGATGGCGATCTCTGCCTCACCGAACCTCATCCCGATACAGGTGCGGGAGCCGCCGCCGAACGGAACGTATTGCCCCTTGCGCAGGTCCGCCATACCGTCGACGGTGAAGCGATAGGGATCGAACCTGGCAGGGTCATCCCAGACGTCGGGCAGGTGGTGCGAGACCCAGGAGGAGTACTGACAGTGCGCGCCGGCAGGGATGGAGTGGCCGCCGAACTCGAACTGCTGATTGGTCCGTCGCGGTCCTACCCAGGCTGGTGGATACTTGCGGAGGGTCTCCTCCCTGAGCATCTCCACCGTCACACCCGGCAGGTCGAGGACTTCGGGTGTGAGGGCGAGTTCGTAGAAGAGGAAGGTGATCGTCGAGGCGGTGGTGTCGTGACCGGCGAACAGGAGGGTCATCATCTCGTCACGGATCTGCCCGCTGGGCAGCGGATCGCCATCCTCGTCGCGTGTGTCGAGCAGGAGGCTGAGGATGTCGTCACCGCGCTGGCCCGACTTCCTGCGGCGGTCTATCTCAGAGTAGATCAGGCGGTCGAGTTGCTTCCGGGCCTTGAGCAGCCGGCTGTAGGCGGTGCCCGGCCCGCGGGCGAGCTGGCCGGGGACGCTGTGGGCGTGAAAGGAGAGGGCCGTCTCGAACTCGTGAGCCGCATCGAGTTCGTCGCCCTGAGCCCGGTCGGGATCGAGGCCGAACAAGGCGCGCATCGCAACCCGCAGGGCGACCGTCTTGGTCCACTCGTAGAGGTCGAAGGTCTGATCGGGAACGAGGCCATCTACCGTCTTGCCTATCTCGTCTTCCATGGTTGCGGTAGCCGCCCGGATCCGCTCGGAGTGGAAGGTGGGCAACATCATCTTGCGGTGAACCCGGTGATAGGTCCCGTCGGTGGTCAACAGCCCGTCGCCGAGAAGCGGGATCAGATCCCGCATGTGGCCGTCTCGCCAATTGAACTTGTCGGCGTTCGAGACCAGCATGAAGTGGTTCGCCTCCGGCCCGAGCATGAAGACCACGTTGTGGTGGAACACGCGCATGGTGAAGACCGGCCCGAACCTCTCGTAGCCGTCCAGGAGCAGCTCCAGCGGCTCGGTCATGAAGCCGTTCGTACGCTTCATCGAGAAGGAGGTCTCGCCCGGTGGATACGAGACCTGTGCGCGCCGTTCGGCTGCCAGATCGTCACGCATCGTCTCGATCGGACCTGTCAGCGGCTTGGTGGGTTGCTCCAGCACGAAGGCGGAGTCTAGAGCCGTCCGGCCCCAGGACGAGTAGCCCCGGCGGGAGTCGAACCCGCGCTACCAGGTTGAAAACCTGGCGTGCTAACCGTTACACCACGGGGCCAAGCACTGGAAAGTGCGAGTCTAGGGCCGCGGCGCCTGAGGCGGCGACTCGGCCTGAGCGCCGATCAGGTATTCGAGCAGCGCCTTCTGCGTGTGGAGCCGGTTCTCCGCCTGATCCCAGACCGCAGACTGTGGTCCGTAGAGGACCTCGGCCGATATCTCCTGCCCCGGATGCGCGGGCAGGCAGTGCAGGGCGATCGCGTCATCACGGGCATTCGACATCACCTCCTGGTCGAGCTGGAACCCGGCGAAATCGGCATTCCGGCGCTCGGCGTCGGACTCGTCTCCCATGCTGGCCCAGACATCGGTGTAGACGGCAACGGCGCCCTCGGCGGCTTCGGCGGGGTCGCTCACCGTCTCGCAGAGACCATCCTCGAGTTCGTAGCCGGCGGGAGAGGCGACCACCAGCTCCAGGCCAGCGGTTCGGCCGAGAACCGCCAGCGAGCGGGCGACGTTGTTGCCATCGCCCACGAAGGCGACCCGGAGGCCGTCGAGCTCCCCGAACCGCTCCCTCAGGGTGAGCAGATCGGCGAGAGCCTGACAGGGGTGATGTTCCGCGGTGAGCGCATTGACAACCGGCACCTCGGAGGCCTCGGCGAGGCCCGCCACGTCGGCGTCGTCGCGCGAACGGATGACTATCGCTGCGACGTATCGAGACAGCACACGAGCGGTGTCGGCGACCGACTCGCCGCGAGACAGCTGCAGGGCCGACCCGCTCAGGACGACAGGATGAGCGCCCAGCTCGGCGACCCCGACCTCGAATGAGACTCTCGTCCTGGTCGAAGGTAGTTCGAAGACCAGAGCCACCGATCTGCCGAGCAGGGAATCGCAGCCGATCCGTTGGCTGCGGCCGGCCTTCAGCTCCTCGGCACGGTCGAGGAGTCCGGTCAGGGCTTCCCTATCCAGTTCGCTGCCCGTGACCAGATGTCGTGGAGTCGCGTTCATTGCAGGCGCTGCAAGGTAGCGCGCCGGGGCTGCCGGGTTCGGTCGTCGGCGCCCGCCCCGATACTTGTCGAAGATGGAGTTGCGCTGCCTCACCTGGAACCTCTTCCACGGGCGCGATGCCCCGCCCGAGCCCGGATTGGGAGGGCTGTTGGCGCGGCTGCGCGCCGAGACGGAGCGTGGCAACACCCATCTGCAGGTCTCAGGTGACCTCTCCTCCGAGTTCCATTCGCTGATCGCAGACACCCCGTGGGAAATCTGTCTGTTGCAGGAGTGCCCACCGCGATGGCGACGGTCGCTCGAACGAGCCTGCGGCGCCGAAAGCTTCGAGGCTCGTACTTCGCGGAACTGGTTCGGGCCGCTCAGCAGTGCTCTGGCGACACGCCGCCCCGACCTGATCGCCTCTTGGGAGGGTGGATCGAATCTGATCCTCACCCGCGGTGCAGCAGGAGGAATTGTCTCGGGCGAGACAGTGACTCTTACCCGGGTCCCCGAGCGCCGGAAGCTCGTGCTCGCACGCACCGGATGCGGACTGGTGGTCGGATGTCTGCATCTGAGCACCGGTCGGCAACGGGCGCTGCGCGAGTCCCTCCTCGCTGCCACGGCGACCGACGGATGGGCTCGGGGAGCGCCGATGCTCCTGGGCGGAGACTTCAATCTGCGGGCCGGAGAGAGCAGTGCCTACGAGACGCTGGCTCTGCTCGGATTCGAGGGAGCGATCACCGGGTCGATCGATCAACTGCTTGTCTCTGGAGCGGGCTCTGAGCCCGCACTGCGTTGGCGAGAGATCGAGCGCGAGGTCATCGTCGATGACCTCGCGCTGCGTCTCTCAGATCATGCTCCGGTCAGTCGGGTGATCCACCTCGACCGACCTTCCACCGGCGCTTGAGCCGGTTCAGTCCTTCTTCTTGGCCGCGTCCTTGATCTCCTTGCGGCGGGCCTTGGCCTCGGTCTCGATCACCTTCAGGGCATCCTCATTGGACTGCGCCTTGACGGCGAGCTTGCCCAGCTCGACCCGGGCGTCCTCGGTCGTCTGTTCGAGGGTCTGGCGCCACTCCTCGACCTGACCCTGAGCGACCGAGGTCACCTCATTAGATGCCTCGCGAAGCTGGGCGATCGCGGCGTCTATCCCGGAGCGCACGTCTCCGGTTGCCTTCTCGCCGGCTGAGAGCAGATCGTCGATCGCACCCTGGATGTCGGCCAGCACGCCCTTCTTCGCATCGTTTTGCTCGTTGCTTGCTTCCACTGTTCAGTCACTTCCTTTCCTGATGGTGAGATGAAGGCTAGGGCGCTTCGACCCGTCGATGTGGGCGATCGGCGGCACTGGGTCCTCGCTCGCCTGCCACGATGTTGAAGATGGAGTCAGGAAACGTATCCCCCGCGCGCGAGCGTGGGCAGGAAAAGGGGCGCTCGGAGCGTCCGAGGCCGAGAGAGCGCCTGGAACTAGAGATCGAGAAGCTCGCCTTCGGCGGTAACGGGATCGCGCGACGCGACGGATACGTGATCTTCGTCTCGGGCGCGCTGCCGGGCGACCGGGTGATAGCCGAGATCGGCAAGGCCAAGCGCGGTTATGCCGAGGCCAGCGCGATCGAGATCCTCGAGCCCAGCCCCGACCGGATCCCGGACCGATGCGACCACGGAGGCGATCCCTGCCCAGGCGCTCCCTGGCAAGGGCTCCCCTACGACCTCCAGCTCGAGGCCAAGCAGGACCAGGTGACCGACTCGCTCGACCGGATAGGGGGAGATGCTCTTGCCGGTTACGAGTTGCTGCCGATCGAGCCGGCGGTGGAGCAGTGGCGCTACCGGAACAAGCTCGAATACAGCTTCGGAGACCACGACGGGGACTTGGTGCTGGGTTTCCACGCACGCGGTCGATGGGACGAGATAGTCGACGCAAACGACTGCCTGCTGGCATCGGAGGCGAACAACCGCAAGCGGAACGAGATCAGGTCTTGGGCCGAGGATGCGGGACTCGAGGCCTACGACCTGCGCGACCGGATGGGCACGCTGCGAAACCTCGTGATCCGTGAGGGAAGACGGACCGGTCAACTCCAGAGCAGGCTGGTCACCTCGGTAGCGGAGATACCCCGTCCGCCGGTAGATCTGCACACGATGATCGAGGGGGAGTCGGGCAGCACCGACGGGCCTACCGGCGTGCTGGGAGCCGAGCATCTGCTCGAGGAGCTCTGCGGCCTGGAGGTGATGATCGGTCATCGCGCCTTCTTCCAGACCAACACCGAGATGGCCGAGATCCTCTACGGGATTGCTGGAGAGTTCGCCGACCTGTCCGGTGGAGAGCGCGTCTTCGACCTCTTCTGCGGGATCGGAACCCTCGGTCTGACCATGGCCGAGAGAGCCGGGGAGGTCTGGGGAGTGGAGATCATTCCAGAGGCAATAGCCGACGCCGAGGAGAACGCGAAGCGGAACGGGATCACGAACGCGAACTTCATGGCAGCCGATGCCCGGATCGGGATCCGTCCGCTGCTCGAGACGGCCGGAAGGCCCGACGTGGTCGTGGTCGATCCTCCGCGGGCGGGGCTGTCGAAGAAGATCGTACGGCGGCTGATCGAGTGCGAGGCCCCGAGGATCGTGTACGTGTCGTGCAACCCCACCACCCTCGCTCCCAACGCCATGCAACTCGCTGAGGCCGGCTATAGGCTGCGTCAGGTGAAGCCGGTCGACATGTTCCCCCAGACTCCGCATATCGAGTGCGTGGCGGTACTCGAGAAGTGAGCCAGGCTCGGGCATTCGGGGTGGCCGCAGGTCTCGACCCCGAGGTCGCGGCGCCACTGGCCGCGCGATGTGAGCAGCTGGGTTACTCGGCGATGTTCTCGAACGACCATCCCGGCGCGAAGGGACTCGAGACACTCGCGGTGTTTGCCAGAGATACTTCGGAGATCGACCTCGGAGTGGGTGTGATCGCGATCGATCGTCAAGACCCCACAGAGATCGCTGGAGACATCGAGCGCCTCGACCTGGACCGGGAACGGCTGTGGCTCGGGGTCGGTGCCGGATTCTCCAAGAAGCCGCTGACCGCGATGAGGGAGGCGCTGCCGAATCTGCGCGAGGCGCTACCCGGAGTGAGGTTGGTGTTGGCGGCGATGGGGCCGAAGATGTGCGAGTTCGCAGGGGCCGAGTGGGACGGGGTCTTCTTCAACTGGATGACCCCGGGATTCGCAGCTCAGGCCCGGGAACGAGTCGAAGCAGGTGCCAGCGGCGCGGGTCGCGAGACCCCGAGGGTGATGGGATACGTGAGGACGGCCGTGGGAGACGACGCAGCCGAGCGGTTGGTGAAGGAGGAATCCTTCTATCGCGATCTCCACGACGGGTACCGGAACCACTTCGAGCGACTGGGAGAGCCGGAGGGAACAGTGGGTGTGGCGGCTGTAGATGCCTCCGGCGCGCAACAGGGCCTCGATGAGTTCGGGGCCCTGGATCTGGTCGTTGTCAGGGGACTGGCCAGCGCAAAGCTCGACTCGATGAGCGCCGTCGCCGAGGCGGCGGCGCCCAGCGCCTGACGCGTTC